>CAUZWB010000346.1:0-3353 GCA_963583525.1 Verrucomicrobiia bacterium
GCGCTTTACAAGGAAGTACTCACCGAAAAGCAGTTTGAAGCCTACGAAAAAGCCCGGCAAGCCGGCCGAAAACAACGCGGTGGAGGCGGTGGTGCCGGAGCCCCGGCCACGCTGGGAGCAGGAGGGCCTCCCCCGCCGGGCGGCAGATAATCCGCACGCGGTGCTTCGGCTATGGCCTGGCCCGTTTCATTACGTACTTCAGCTCAAACTGATGGTGCTTGGGCTCTGCGACAATGTTTGTTTTTAGGCACAGTTGCTTTGTAATTGGATTCCAAGTGCGCACTTCAATGCAGTTTTTCTTGGGAATGAACCGCATCATACGCAAGCCGTTCTTGCCGTAATCCGACAACACTTCGTGCACTCTATTCCCGTGATCACCGCGGACGGTTTGATGCAGCGCCTGTGTTCGGCTTTGATCCCCGCAACAAATCATAAACAGGTTGGCGTGTTTCCGGAAACATTTATCCCACATTTGCTGTGGCGTGTTGCCGCGTTCGCCGTGGCATTTTTTCCATTGCATGCGCCCTTTTGGGGCATCGAAATATTCGCTGGCGACTTTTGGTTTCTCACGTGGCCCAAGCCCCATGTGCGAGGTGATGATAGCCCGGCGTTTTGAGTGGTGTTTCAGAATGCCATCCACCCAGGCGAGCACATCATCCGGGGCATTACATTCCAAATGCAGAAACACAAAATCCATTCCACCGGCGCTGAAGAGTTGGACGCTATTCGCGTTGTTTCCGGAGACTGCCGCGCGTCCGGATTTTTTTTGAAAGCACCCGCCGTACCAGTCAAATTGTTGATAACGCTTCGCGGGGAAAAATTCCTGAAACAACGATGAGTCGCCCACGCGGGTCATGTCGTGATTCCCCACCGAAATCCCGTAGGGCACTCGGCCGTGCAGGAGATCCATGTGGCGGCGGGCGACCGTCCATTGCTCACGGTTATTTTTATCGACGATATCTCCCACGTGGCTGACAAAAGCGATCCGTTGGTGTTTCAGGTTGCCGGCGATCCAAGCGGCATAGGCTTTGAAGGTTGGATTGGAGTGATCGGGTTGTCCGCGGTAATGCTGCGTGTCTGGAATGATCGCGATACTAAACGTGCCCTCCGGGGCCGGAGGCAATTTGGCAGCGAAGGCGGGTTGGTTTGGGAAGGCCAATAATATGAGCGCTAAAATCAAATGGTTCACGTGCGAATTGTAAATACGCAGTGTTAAAAAGCGATTGTATTCGCGGGTTGGAAAATTTCACAGCGGGCAGTAAAATAGCGACAACGGCTGTTTAGCCGTTCAGGTTTTTAGTGTGAAACAAGCGGACTATTATGGAATTGAAACGGCGAACATTTTTAGGCTGTGCGGGTGCGGCGGCGGTGATGCCGTTGGTTTCCTTTGGAGCGCCGCCAGCCAAAATCAAGATCGGCCAAATCGGTTTGGTGCATGCGCATTCGCGCGGGAAACTGGCGGCCATTCGTGCCCTGCCGGAGATTTACGAATTAGTGGGCGTGGTGGAGCCGGATGCCGCGCGGCGCAAAAGCGTGCGTGGCGTGAAATTCATCAGCGAGGAGGCACTGCTGAACACCCATGATTTACAGGCTGTGGCGATCGAGACACGCATTCGCGATCTTGTGCCCACGGCGGCACGGGTGGTGGCCTCGGGAAGGCATATTCATTTGGACAAACCAGCGGGGCCATCACTATCGGCCTTCCGCAAACTGGTGGCGGATGCCCGGCGGCAAAAGCTGACGATTCAGATGGGCTACATGCTGCGCTACAATCCGGCATTCCAATTTATGTTTCGCGCAGTGCGGAAAGGGTGGTTTGGCGAGGTGATGGAAATTGACGCGATGATGGGTAAACTCGCTGGCGCGGGCATGCGTAAGGAACTGGCGGAATATTCCGGCGGCGGGTTTTTTGAATTGGCCTGCCATATTTTGGACTCGGCAGTGTTCATTATGGGTAAGCCGCAAAAAATTCACGGTATCAATCGCCGCACGCGCGAAGGCAAGGGCGGGGGAGACACGTTTGCGGATAACCAACTGGCAGTGCTGGAATTTTCAAAGGGCACGGCGTGTCTCCGGTGCAATCACAATGATCCGTTCGGCGGACCCCGGCGGCGCTTCAACATCGCCGGTACACGGGGCGGAATGGAAATCCGGCCATTGGAGTCTGGCAAATTTGTGCTAACCCTCGACCGCGCGCGAGGTGCGTATAAGAAAGGTACCCAAACCGTCCAGCTCAAGGGCGGGCGCAGTTATGAGGCGGAGTTTGCCGATTTGGCGCGGGTGATACGCGGCGGAAATCCCCTGGCGTGGAGTTACGAGCACGATCTCGTGGTGCACGAAACGCTGCTGCGCATTTGTGGAATGCCGTTGGACTGAGCAACTTCGGCTCGACAAAACTGTCATTTTAATTATTTTCAACCCAAGGGGAGCGCTCGACAGGGCTGTGTGGGAGTGGCATTATTGCATTCGACTATGGACCAACTTGATTCATTACGCGCGGTGTTGCGCGGGTACGGTTCGTGCGTGGTGGCGTACTCGGGCGGGGTAGACTCGGTGCTGTTGGCAAAGGTGGCGCACGAGGAACTGGGCGACCGTATGCTGGCGGCGATTGCCGATTCCCCCAGCTTGCCTCGTCGCGAATTGGCAGAGGCGCGATCGATTGCGGAGGAGTTTGGGTTCCCCTTGGAAATTTTGAGCACGGAGGAATTTGCTAATGCGGATTATTCAGGCAACCCTGTTAATCGCTGTTATTTTTGCAAACACGAATTATTTTCTCACCTTAAACCGCTGGCGCGCGCGCGCGGATTCGAGGTGATCGCTTACGGCGAAAACACAAGCGACGTGGGCGATTGGCGGCCCGGCGCGGTGGCGGCGGAAGAGTTTGACGTGCGCGCGCCATTAAAAGAAGCAGGGCTATCCAAGGACGCCATCCGTTCGGCCTCGCGCGCGTTGGGGTTGCCCACGGCGGAAAAGCCAGCGATGCCTTGTTTGAGCTCACGCATCCCATACGGCGAACGGGTGACGCGCGAAAAAGTGGCGATGATCGAGCAGGCGGAATATGTATTGCGTGATTTAGGGTTTGCCGAGGTGCGGGTGCGCCATCACGAATCAGTTGGATCAGATGAATCGGAGGTGGCGAAGCCGCGCGCGCGAATTGAAATGGGTGCGGACGAAATGGAGCAGTTACAGGATGAAACGTTCGAGGAGATTCAGGCGTCTTTACAGCGGATCGGCTATTCTGAAGTGGAGGTGGACGCACGTGGGTACCGACGCGGAAGCCTGAACCCAGCGAAATAGAGTGTGAACAGGGCAACGCATTAATGGCGAAATTCAACTATAAAGCCCGGAATGAT
>CAUZWB010000347.1:0-3347 GCA_963583525.1 Verrucomicrobiia bacterium
CAGCTCGCCGGCAAACCATCTGCCAATCCCACCGCACTCTTCACGCATTTCACCGGCCAGAAACCCTACTACGCCGTCGAGAAAAACGGCTGCGTTTTCCTGTGCCTAAACACCGGCGTGGCGGCAGTGGATCCCCAGCAGATCCAGTGGCTCCGCGCAGAATTGGAGCGCACCAAGAACGCGAAGCACGTGTTCGTCCTCGGCCATTATCCGGTGCTCTCCGCGTTCGGCGGCAACGTCCGCAACTCTGAATCACGGATCATTCTTGGCTTGTTGAAACAATACAAAGTCACCGCCTACCTCTCCGGCCATCGCCACCGCTACAATTACCAAATGCACGAAGGCGTGATGCACATCCTCTGTGACTGCCTCTGCTGGGGTGAATATTGTTCGTACCAAGTCTATCACGTTTACGACGACCGCATCGTCGCCTGCTGGAAACCCATCTTCCGCGCCGACGGCAACCGCCCTCTCTACGAGCGGGTGGTATTCCCGGAACCGCGTTTTAAGCGAAAATAAAACCGCCCTATCGTTCTTGCAAGAAACGGGCCGCCACCCGATACTATCCGAATGCGCAGGACACTCCTTCTTTTCACCGCCCTCTCTTTTTCAATTTCCATTCACGCCGCCGATTGGCCGCAGTTTCGGTTTGGGCCAAACCGCGGGGCGGCCTCTCCCGAACAATTGGCGAGCACGTTGCATTTGCAATGGACGCGCGACTTCGCCGCACCCTCACCGGCGTACCCCGGCGAGGTGCGGCTGCGATACGATTCCACTTATGAACCGGTGGTGATGGGCAACACAATTTTTGTGCCGTCGATGGTGACGGATTCCGTGACGGCGCTGGACACCGCGAACGGCAAAGTACGCTGGCGGTTTTTCACCGACGCACCCGTGCGCTTTGCGCCGGTGGCGATGGAGGGCGCGGTGTGGTTTGGGTCCGATGACGGCCACGTGTATTGCGTCGACGCGGCGACGGGCAAATTGCGTTGGAAAGTTTACGGCCATCCCGATGGGCGCAAGGATCGCAACATCCTCGGCAACCGGCGGTTGATCCCGATGTGGCCGATTCGCGGCGGGGTGGTTTTGCACGAGGGCGTCATTTATTTTTCGGCGGGCTTGTGGCCGGATGAGGGAGTTTTCATTCACGCGGTGGATGCAAAGACGGGCCGCAAAATCTGGGTCAATCGCGACACGGACAAAATCGTCGGTGGCAATCTCGACCACGGCGTGCAGCAAATCACCGGCCTCTCTCCACAGGGTTACCTCGCGGTGGTGGACGGCAAACTCGTCGCGCCGTGCGGCACGCAATTGCCGGCGGTGTTCGATCTCAAAACCGGCAAGCTCGGCCCATACACGATGGGCTGGGGCGGGCGCACCGGCCTGCCCAAAGGCACGTGGTTCGTCGCCGGCACGGGGCGTTACCTCGCGCACAGCGGCGATCTCTACGATATGCGCCGGCCCAATGACGAAAAATTCGCAAAATCACGCGGCAACGATTTCAAAAGTAAACTCTATCCCGCCGGCTTCACCCGCGTGCAGATTGATCCCACCAACCAAAAAACCCTCGGCGATTTCCGCCGCCCCGTGCTCAACGGCGACACAATGTTTTATACCGACAACGGCATCGTTGCCGAAGACATCACGAACCCAAAACTTGAGCCGCGCAAGCCCAAGTCCAAGACCGAGCCGCGCCGCAAGAACGACACGTACCCCGACAAATGGCGCGCCACATTCCCCCAACGCTGGAAGCTCGCCACCAAGCTCCGCGTGCGCATCCAAGCCGGCCATCACCTTTACGCCACCGCCGCCGGCACCATCGCCGCCATCGACATCCGCACACGCAAAATCACTTGGCAAACCAAGCTCACCGGCGACCCCGTAAGCGTCATCGCCGCCAACGGCCACCTCCACGTCACCACCCGCGAAGGCAAACTCTACGCCTTCGGCGCAAAGGAAATCGCGGAGCCGATTGCGCACGCGAAACCCGGTATGCAAGCAAATGAACGGGCGGGAAAAGAACAATCCCCAGACCATTATTTTGAAGATATTCAAAGGGGAATTTCTTTGAACGGAAAAAAGACAATCTTGAAAAAAAGTGGATATTGTCTCGTGTTGGGATTGGATTCCGGTTTGAGCACGGAGGCTTTCGCTGGACGATTCACTGTCATCGCCATCGACCCCGATGCTGAAAAGGTGAATCGCCTCCGCCAACGTCTCCACAAGCGCGGCCTTTATGGCAGCCGGATCACCGTGCTAGTTGGAAATCCGCTGGAATATTCGCTTCCCCCTTTTCTGGCCAACTTCGTGACCACCGAAACGCCGGAACGATTCAAAAACCCGGAAAGCGTTTCCGCCATCACAAAAATTTACCATTCGCTGCGCCCCTACGGTGGCACGGCTGTTTTGCCTATTTCCGCCAACTTGTATAAAAAATGGGTCAACGCTGCGGCAAAATTAAAATCTTCAGAAATAAGTGCGGGCGTCCGGATGACAGTGCTCTCCCGCACCGGCCCACTGCCCGAGGCCGCCGATTGGTCGCACGCAGGCGGCGGTGCGGGCAACACGGGCTCTTCGGATGACCGCTTCCTGCGCGGGCCGTTGGGGCTTTTGTGGTACGATGGCTCTATCCGTTGGCAGCGACAGCCGGGCAAGACGGAGGTGCGCGTGGCGGGCGGACGCATCTTTGTGCGCGCGAATCGGATGCTGGCCATTGATGTCTTCACCGGTCGCCGGCTGTGGGATGAGGCGATGCCGCAAGCCGCCGGGGCCAATGCGGTGGGCGAGTTTGTGGCGCTTGAGGATTCCATTTACGTTGCCGCCGGGCGCGAATGCATTGTGCTCGATGCCGCCACCGGCAAACAACGCGCGCGGTTTCCGATGCCCACAAATATTCCCGGCACGCTCATTCATCTGCGGCTCTTGAATAATTCCCTCATCGGGCAGCTCGGCAAAAACATCATTTGCCTCGACCGCAAAACCGGCGAGCACCAATGGACCTTCACCGCCAAGCGGCCGCAGCTCAGCCTCGCCGTGGGCGGCGGCCACGCGTACGTCGCCGAATTGCTCAACGCCCGCCGTGGCGAAACCATTGCCAAAAGCGGCGTGAAAACTTACGCGCTGGATCTCGCCACCGGGCGCGAAGTGTGGCAAGCCCCCGGCGGCGCGGAGTTGCGCTACAGCAAGTCGCACGATTTGCTCATCACCGGCACCGGCATTTACAAAGGCAAAGACGGCGCCGTGCATCGAAAGGCCAAGCTCGCTGACCCCAAACAGGATACGTGGAATTTCAAAAGCGGCAGCCACATCGCCGGTGACAGCTTGCTCGTCGGCGGGTCGGATAATTA
>CAUZWB010000348.1:0-3342 GCA_963583525.1 Verrucomicrobiia bacterium
TTCGTCTTCCGAAGCGAGGTAATTTTCATAATGGGTGATGGGGAATTTGACGTCCATGTTCAAGCGCTTTTCTTTGGGCAGGTTGAACGTGAAGTCTGGCCGATCATCGCCTTCCTTGGATTGCTTGGAATAATTTTTTCCCTCCATCATTCCGAGTAAGCTCAAAATATCCTCCACCAATCGTTCGCCCCATTGGCCGCGGGCTTGGCTGTTGGAAAGGATGAGGCGCAGTTGGTCGGTTGTCTCGTTGAGGTTGTCGATCCGGCTTCGTGATAGTTGGACCTGTTCACGCAAGCCGGCGGTACCTTCTCCTAAATCTTTCAGGGAGCGTTGAATGGTCTGAAGGCTGGCGTCGATGAGTTCTTTTTTTTGATCCAACTGTTGTCCGGAGCCGGCTTGAAGTTTGGCAAACTCACTTTGGGCCAGCTCCAAAAATTGCCTTTGATTTTCAGAAAGCGCCTTGCGCGAAAGATTGCCAAAGGAGGCCTCGAGTTCTTCGGTGCCGTGATTGGCGGCCTCAATTTCTTTTTGTTTCACCTGCCAAATGATAAACGCGCCCGCCCCAAAGCCGACGACAAATAACACGATTGGTAAAACAACATCCACCGCGCAGAGTTTCAGGGCAATGGAGGGCGTTGACAAGTACGGAACCGGTTTTGGGAATATCTAATTGCTCACCTTAATGGCATCCCAACTTTCGAAGGCGGATTTGTCGATGCCGATGATGCGGACTTTGACGACTTCGGCTTGCGCGAGGCCGAGGGATAGAAAGACTACCGCGCAGAGGAGGAAGCCGATGATGAGGGATTTGGGGTCGATTTGTTTTAGTGGTTTCATAGTTGGGAAATATGCCACAGGTCGGGCGGCCTGTCCAATGGCGCGAGGGTTTGACTCGTGCGCGAAAGGGCGGTAGCTTGCCCGTCGACCAATCGGAGAGGTGGCAGAGTGGTCGAATGCGCTAGTTTGCTAAACTGGTTTACCTATAACGGGTAACGCGGGTTCGAATCCCGCCCTCTCCGCCATTCTTCAAAAATGCCGCAATGCCCACGGACGCAATCAAAGTGTTGATAGCCGGTTCGGATGGCGTGGTGCTTTCCGAATTTCTCCTTGGCGAGGGCGTGCATGCCATTGGCTCGGCGATGGGCTCGGCCATTTTACTGAGTGGCGCGGAGGCGGCGCACGCACGTTTGCATCTACAAAATGGCGAGCTCATCATCGAAGACCTCGGCACAACCGCTGGCATTTTTCTGGATGGCATGGGCGTGCGTGGTCGCTTGGGCGTGAGCTCCGGCCAAACCATCCAAGTGGGCGATCGCTGGTTGGCGTTGCAAGCGCCCACCAGCGTGCGGGCAACGGAAGGTGAAGTGTTGGCGCGGCGCTACTGCCTCATCCGGCCCATCGGCCGTGGCGGGCGTGGTGAGGTGTGGCTGGCGCGTGATGAGGAACTCAGTGAAGAAATTGCCCTTAAACGTCTGCCGCCAGAAATGGCGAATGATGCTGTGGCCATTTCCGACCTCAAACGCGAAGTACAAAAAAGCCGCCACCTTAGCCACAACAACATCATCCGCATTCACGACCTCGTGCAGCCGCCCGGCGAGCCGGCCTTTGTGACATTGGAATTTATCAATGGTCAGGACCTCGCCACGATGCGACTTGCCCAGCCCGGAAATTGTTTCAATTGGGAAACTCTGCGGCCGTTGATGTCGCAGCTTTGCGATGCGCTCGAATACGCGCATCAAAACAAAATTGTCCATCGCGACCTTAAGCCCGCGAATATGATGGTCGACAAGCAGGGCAATCTGAAGCTCGCCGACTTCGGCATTGCCGCCTCCATGGCAGATAGTCTTAGTCGATCCTCTATGCAAGGCAGCGTTAGCGGCACCACGCTTTATATGAGCCCGCAACAAATGCGCGGTGAGATCCCACGCGCCAGCGACGACCTCTATGCGCTCGGCTCTACTTTCTATGAATTGCTCACCAGTCGCCCGCCATTCTCCAGCGGCGATGTCACCTATCAAGTCCTCAACGTGGAAGCCAAGCCACTCGCCGAGCGTCTCTCCGAATTGGGGTTGCAAAATCAAGTGCCCGATGCCGTGTGCGCCATGATCATGGCCTGCCTCTCGAAGGATCCCGCCCATCGCCCCGCCAGCGCAGCCGCCGTGGAAGAATGGATTTCCAGCAGCGACGGTTCCGCGTTGCCGCCGATTACACACCTCGCTCCGCTGCCGCCCATCACGCCTTCAACGCTTGGCCGCGCGCCTTCCGATGAACCGCCGCCACCAGTACCGGTGCCCACGCGGACCGAGGTCGCGCCTCCCGTGCTTGAAAGTGCCAAGCCCACCGTGCATGAAAAAATCGCCGCCGCAGGGTGGGGCTCAATCGAAGCGCGCGATAATCCGATTCATCAGATTTTTTATTACTTCACCTGCATCGTCGTGGTGCTCGTGCTGGTTTCGCAACGCGCCAATCCCGGTCAGCTCATCAAATCATTGGTTGTGATGTTAGTTTTTTCATTGATTGGCCGATTTCTCATTAAGCCCAAACGCTTCACATGTAGCGAATGCGACGGCAAATTGAAAAGTGACCAAGCCGCACCGTGCCCTCATTGCGGTGTGTCGTTGACTTGAAGCATTGCCACGCGGGGTACTGCCCGCTAGCCTCCCGCGCATGAACTTACGCGTATGGATTCTTTCGGTTGGCCTCGCTTTGCTAGGTTCGGCTTGTTCCACTTTTGATCGGGATTGGGATGCCGCCAGTAATACCAGCGGCATCGAAGGCCAATGGGTTGGCCGTTGGCACAGCGACACCAATCAGCATAACGACGTGCTGCGCTGCCTGATCACGCGCAAGGAGGCGGGCGTTTACCACACCCGATTCCACGCCAAATATACATGGGGAATTTTGCCAATCAGCTACGGGTATGGACTGGATATGACCGTGACCGAGGCCAATGGCCAATATCAATTCCAAGGCCAAGCTGACCTCGGTAAACTCGCCGGCGGCCTTTACCACTACAACGGAAGTGGCACCACCAACCAATTGCAGTTCAACTATCGTAGCCCCAAAGACCACGGCACCTTCAGCCTCGAACGCCCGGAGGAAACCAAGTAGATGACCGACCCGCCGAACCGCAAATGGTACAGCGGCATTACGCGGTACCAATGGATCATCCTCATCATCGCCTGCGCGGGTTGGATTTTTGATGTCTACGAAGGGCAGATTTTCAATCTCACGCGCGGGGAAATGCTCAATGATTTGTTGTCGGGTATAACTGACGACAAAGCGCGAGCGGCAAAAGTTGACCTTTGGGGCGATTGGTTTCTTGCCGCATTTCTTTTGGGT
>CAUZWB010000349.1:0-3321 GCA_963583525.1 Verrucomicrobiia bacterium
GCGCGCGGAGGCGCTGAAGGAGCGCAAGGGCGGCGCGTTTGCGATTGTGCCGGGCGATGTGGTGGAGAGTGAATTGGTGTATCGGATTTTCGCGGATGACGTGGATGAAGTGATGCCGCCGCCGGAATCGAAGCTAAAATTGTCGGCGGCACAAAAGGCGACGCTGAAACAATGGGTGGCCGAAGGCGCAGAGTACGAACCGCACTGGGCTTACGTACGGCCCAAGCGCGCGGCGTTGCCGAAGGTGGCCGACACAAAGTGGAGCCGCAATGCGGCGGATCGTTTCATCCTCGCGGCATTGGAACAACGCGGCTGGAAACCTTCGGCGGAGGCCGAAAAGTTTACAATCATCCGTCGCGTGTCGCTGGATCTCACGGGATTGCCGCCGACGCAGGCGCAGGTGAAAGCGTTCATCGCCGACACATCGTCCGATGCTTACTCCAAACTCGTCGACCGACTGTTGGCCAAGCCGACTTACGGCGAGCATTGGGCGCGGCAGTGGCTGGACCTCGCGCGTTATGCCGACAGCGCGGGCTATGCCGATGATCCCCCACGCACGATTTGGGCGTACCGCGATTGGGTCATCCGCGCCATCAATCGCAATCAGCCGTTCGACCAATTCACGCGCGACCAACTCGCCGGCGACTTGCTGCCCGCGCCCACGCCCGACCAACTCATCGCCACCGCCTTCCATCGCAACACGCAGACTAATAGCGAAGGCGGCACCGACGACGAAGAGTTTCGCAATGTCGCAGTGGTCGACCGTGTGAACACCACGATGGCCACGTGGATGGGCACCACCCTCGCCTGCGCCCAATGCCACGATCACAAGTACGATCCGCTGAGCCAAAAAGAATATTTCGAGATGTTCGCCATTTTCAATAACTCGGAAGACAGCGATAAACGCAATGAAGCGCCGTTCATTAGTATCTTCAGTGACGAACAGAAAAAGAAACGAGCCGATACCGAGGCGCGCGTGGCTGTGCTGGAAAAGGAATTGAACCAGTTGAAGGGCACGGCGCTGGCTGGTTTCGAGGCGTGGGCCAAGGCGTTTGAGCAACATGTGCCGGTGAAGCGGTTGCGGATCAAGCGTGAGAAGAATGTGCTCTCCGTGCAGTTGCCAGGCCGGAAACAGGATGCCCTGCAGGTGGCCGGCGTGGATCCGGCGCGCGTGACGCTGAAGCTACGGCCGCAAGGCAAGCAGGATTTGAAGGGCCGTTTCGTGCGCGTCACCAATGTGGGCAAAGGCGTATTTCTGCATCTGGGCGAGGTGCAGGTGTTTAGTAACGGCGAAAACATCGCGCCCAAGGGCAAGGCGAAACAGAGCAGCACGGATTTCGGCGGGCCGGCCCACTACGGAAATGACGGCAACACCAGCGGCGATTTTGCGAAGAAGACCGTCACCCACACCGGTCAGGAAGACAACCCGTGGTGGGAGGTGGATCTCGGCAAGGAACTGCCCATCGAGAAGCTCGCGCTCTGGAACCGGACGGGGGCCGGACTGGCTGAGCGCTTGAAGGTGCACCGCGTGGAGGTGTTGGACGCCAAACGCAAGGTGGTGTGGAAACAGGAATCCAACAAGGTCTTCAAGGTCAACGTGGACTACGCGCTCGACGGCGCGCGGCTGTTGCCCTTCGTGCCGGTGCCCAACACCTTCGTGCCGGGCCTGCTGCAATTCCCGACGCCGTTTACAGCGAATGCCGGCGATGTGGTGGAGGTGATCGTCAAGGACCTCAAGGCCACGGAAGACGTGATCATTTCCACCGTGGCCGGTGCCACGGCGAAGCTGGACGCGCCGTTGCCCAAGGACGTGCACGGCCTCCTCAGCACGCCGCCGGCCAAGCGCAATGACGGGCAGGTGAAGCGGCTCAAGAATTATTACGCCGCCAATAACCCCAAGACGCTCGCCAAAGCGAAGGAGCTGGACGCCGCGCAGAAACAACTCGCCGAAATGAAAGCCGCGACGAGCGTGCCGGTGATGCGCGAGCTGGCGAAGGGTCGCGAGACGCATATTCAAGTGCGCGGAAATTATCAGGTGAAAGAAGGGCGCGTAAGCGAGGGCGTGCCGGCGGTGTTCGAGGTTGCGGTGAATGACAAAAAAATCAATCGCCTCACGCTGTCGAAATGGCTGATGGACGAGCGGAATCCGCTGACCGCCCGCGTGATTGCCAATCGTTATTGGGAATCGATTTTCGGCACCGGCATCGTGCGCACGAGTGAGGAATTCGGCTCGCAAGGCGAACTGCCCACTCATCCGGAGTTGCTCGACTGGCTGGCCACGGAATTAGTGCGGCTTAAGTGGGACACCAAAGCGTTTGTGAAACTGCTCGTCACCAGCGCCGCGTATCGGCAATCCGCACGCACCACGCCCGCGCATATCGAGGCCGACCCCGCTAATCGTTTTTATGCGCGCGGCCCTCGGCTGCGGTTATCCGCCGAAATGATTCGCGACCAAGCGCTCGCCGTGAGTGGATTGCTCAGCGCCAAAATGTACGGCGCGCCGGTGAAGCCTTACCAACCAAACCTCGGCATCAAGGCCGCATTCGGCAGCGGCATCGACTGGAAAACCAGCGCGGGCGAGGACAAATATCGGCGCGGTTTATACACGAACTGGCGTCGCACCAATCCGTATCCCTCGATGGCCGCCTTCGATGCGCCGAACCGAAACGTGTGCACCGTGCGCCGCGTGCCGACCAACACGCCGCTGCAAGCGCTCGTGACGATGAACGACCCCGTTTACGTCGAAGCCGCGCAGGCGCTTGCCCGTCGGATGGTGAAGGAAGGCGGCGCCACGCCGCACGAGCGCGTTTCGTTTGGGCTCAACCTTTGCCTAAGCCGCGAGCCCAAGCGCGCAGAAGTTGCGCGGCTCGTGACGCTTTACTCCGTGTTGCTCGCCGAATACCAAAAAGATCCCGCCGCCGCCAAGCTCATGGCCACCGATCCGCTCGGGCCGTTGCCTGCCGGAATGAAGCCGGAAGAACTCGCCGCGTGGACGATCGTGGGCAATGTGATTTTGAATTTGGACGAGATGTTTATGAAACGTTAACTTAAATTAAACGATGAATCTACAACACGAACAACTGCAACACCGCACGCGGCGGCAATTTTTGGGCGAGGCCGGTATGGGGCTGGGCGCGGCGGCGTTTGCGTCGCTGATGAATGCCGGCACTGCGCGGGCCGATGTGGCGTTCGATCCTTCGCAGCCGTTGCGCGCGCGCAAGCCGCACTTTGCGCCCAAGGCGAAGAGTGTGATTTATTTGCACATGACCGGCTCGCCGCCGGGATTGGATTTGTTTGATTACAAACCGGAACTGGTGAAAC
>CAUZWB010000350.1:0-3320 GCA_963583525.1 Verrucomicrobiia bacterium
GTTTGAGTTTTCCTTTAACGCTGAAGCGAGTTCGTATCCGCCCGCGGCGAGCAAGGTGGGCACGCCAAGCAAAAATGAAAACTCAACCGCATCGCGCCGCGCCATCCCGAGGATGAGGCCAATCAAAATCGTCGCGCCACTGCGCGAAGCGCCGGGGAAAACCATCGCCACCAACTGCGCCAAGCCAAAGGCAATCGCGATGGTCCACGTGAGGCTCAGTGGTTTGTTTTCTTCAGCATCGCTCTCAACTTTCTTTGGTTGGCGCAGTTCGTACGCGATGAAGAGCAGTCCGCCGATGAGCAACGCCCAGCCGATGGGGGCGATTGTGTTGGGCAATTCCCATCCGGCGGCTTTGAGGGCCAATCCGCCGAACCCTGTTAAAACAAAGGAAAA
Source organism: Verrucomicrobiia bacterium (assembly GCA_963583525.1). Taxonomy (GTDB): domain Bacteria; phylum Verrucomicrobiota; class Verrucomicrobiia; order Limisphaerales; family UBA1100; genus JACNJL01. Next base: position 394 of record CAUZWB010000350.1, read on the forward strand.
ACCGAGCTTTTTGAGGTAATCCTGGGTTTCGGCCTCGCGCCTTTTTTCCCAGAGAGTACGCACGCGTTCGCGGAAAACTGCGAGCACTGCCAACACCGCGCCGCTTTGGATGCAAATGGTGAAGTGATCCGGACGCGCGCCCAGCCACGGCTCGGCCAACAACAGATGGCCCGTCGAAGAAACAGGTAGGAATTCTGTGATGCCTTCCACCACGCCCAACAGGATGACTTGAAGCCAGTCTGGCATCGGCGCGAAGTATGGAGTAAACACGGGGCGTGCGCACGATTTATTTGGATTACAACGCCACCACTCCGCTAGATGCCGACGTGCGCGCAGCGATGTTACCGATCCTCGATGAGGTTTGGGGCAATCCTTCCAGTGTGCATCACGTGGGGCAACGCGCACGGTCGTTGCTGGATGACGCGCGCGATCGCGTCGCCGACACGCTGAAGTGCAAGCCCAGCGAAATCATTTTCACCAGCGGCGGCAGCGAAAGCACCAACCTCGCTTTACATGGTATGGCGCGGCAACTGCGCGACAATGGGCGGCACATCATCACCTCCGCCGTGGAACATCACGCGGTGCTGTCTCCTTGTGAATATCTTGCGAATAACGAGGGTTTTGAGGTCACTTTTTTGCCCGTGGATTCCGCCGGTCGCGTGGCCGTGGAGTCCGTCCGCGAGGCGTTGCGGCCCGATACGGTTTTGGTCAGCATTATGGCCGCCAATAACGAGGTGGGCGCGCTCCAGCCGGTGGCGGAAATCGGTGAACTTTGTACCGATAAGGGCGTAGTTTTTCACACGGACGCCGTGCAGTGCTTTGGCAAAATGGCGATGAATGGCATCGCCGATTTCAATGCGGATTTGGTTTCGCTGTGCGCCCATAAGTTCCACGGCCCCAATGGTGCGGGTTTGCTATACGCCAAATCGCCATTGATGCCCGACCCCATCGTGCACGGCGCGCCGCACGAAAACGAACGCCGCGCGGGCACCGAAAATCTCCCCGGCATCATCGGCCTCGCCGAGGCAATTGTGCGGTTTCTCCCCACCCCGGTTTTCCCAATGGAAACTCTAGCCCCGCTCGCGGGGAACTTAATTGAAATGGTGGATGCCACCGAAGGCGCAACTTTCCTTGGCGATCGCGATTCCGCCAATCGTTTGACCAACACCATTTCCTTTACCGTTGAAGGCACAGATAGCATCGCGCTCTTGAGCGGGTTGGATTTGGAAGGCGTTTGCGCTTCGGCCGGCTCGGCGTGCGCCAGCGGTTCGGTCACTCCGTCGCACGTGGCGCTCGCTATGGGAGCACCGCCCGCCGAGGCCAATGCGTTGGTGCGGCTTTCGCTGGGGCGTGAAACGACGGATGCCGACATTGCCGCCGCTTGTGAAATAATCCCGCGCGTTGTGGCGCGTTGTCGATCGGGTAATAAGATGGGGATCACTCGATGAAAAGACCCCATCAACTCTGTTTTCCCCAACTTTTGCGACTTGCCGGTTTTTGCCAACATTTTTATCCACAGCCGTGTGTCGAAATTTCTGGCTTTTTCCCCCCACTCCGCCTTGACTCCGAGGGTTGTTTGCCTTATCCACGGCTCTTAATAATAGTGTTATACTGTTTGAAACATTCATCTAATTAGACTTTGTGAAAATCTCGGTAACCAAAGACGACCTCGCCAGCGGATTGCAGGCGGTCCAAAATGTTGTGGGCGCTCGCTCGACGCTCCCCATTCTTTCCAACGTGCTGCTCGTCGCCGGCGCCAAGCAGCTGGAGCTGCGCGCCACCGATCTCGAGGTGAGCGTGCATGCCTCGGTGCCCGCCACGGTCGAGCGCGAAGGGGCCACCACAATGCCCGCCAAACGGCTCTTCGGATTGGTGCGCGAAATTGAGGCGAGCGAAATAGAAATCGAAGTGAGCGACAAAGAGGTGGCCAATGTCCAAGCCGGCGCATCCAAGTACAAGCTCAACGGCATCGGGGCAGACGAATATCCGCAACAGGCGAAATTCAAGGAGAGCGGAAAAATAAAAGTGGAGCAGGCAAAATTCAAGGAGATGATTCGCAAGACCGGCTACGCCGTGAGTACCGATGAATCGCGCCATGTGCTCAATGGCATCAACATCGTCATCACCGCAGATCGGCTCACACTCGTGGCTACGGACGGACGACGGCTCGCGCTGGTGGAAGAGGAAATCGTAGGCGGCAGCGAAGCGGCGTTCATCGTACCCAACAAAGCGGTCGCAGAATTGCAACGGCTACTGCAAAGCACCGGGGAAGTTGAGATTCGGCTCGGCGACACGCACGTGGAATTTACGCTGCCGCAGGAGAGCGGGGAAGACATCGTGCTCCACAGCAAACTGGTGGAAGGGAATTATCCAAATTTCAAACAGGTCATCCCAGGCGAATTCAAAGAACGCATCACGCTCGGAAAAGAGGAACTCCACCACGCACTACGGCGAGCCGACCAAATCACGAGCGACAAGGCGAATTCCGTGAAGCTCACCTTCGCCAATGACAACCTCGCCATCACCGCCAACACCCCCGACATCGGATCCGGGCGCGAGTCCATCGCCATCAAATACAAAGGGCCGGAAATCGAAGTTGCATTCAACCCCACGTTCCTCATGGACCCCCTCAAGGTGCTCGAAGGGGACGAAGTATTTTTTGAGCTTACCGACAGTCTCAGCCCCGGCGTGCTGAAGAGCAACACGCCCTTCCTTTACGTGCTGATGCCGATGCGCACGCACTAGTCGGCATGGAAGAAACACCGGCAGAAGCGCCATCCCCCGGCGAGCCCGTTTCGTTCTTTGAGGAAAAACGAATCCTCACCACGGCCGCCATCGTGTTGGTGGCCGATCAAATTACAAAGCAGTTGGTCATCCGCGCTCTCGGCACCGGCGATACCAAGGAAGTGATCGAAGGATTTTTCCGC
>CAUZWB010000351.1:0-3307 GCA_963583525.1 Verrucomicrobiia bacterium
CCGCCTATCTCCGCGCCGCCCATTGGCGTTGACCCAATTGGTTCGCCAAACACAAGTGTGCCTCAGTCCATTTACTCAGCGATCCCGCCCGCACCGGTCACCGGCACAGTCGAGCACGTTGTGACCAAGGGCGACTCGTTTTATTCCATTGGCAAAAAATACGGCGTGGGCATGAATGCCGTGTCGAAGGCTAATCCGAATATCATTCCCACCCGATTACGCATCGGACAGAAAATCATCATCCCCGCTGCGACACCGAAGCCACTGGCTGCGCTGCCCACCGCCAGCGTGCCCGACGCGCCCAACACGTATACCGTGAAACGGGGCGACACGCTCGGCCACATCGCACTTAAATATCGCACCAAAGTTTCCAACCTAAAAACAGTGAACGGATTGACGTCCGATTTCCTCAAGATCGGCCAGAAACTCACCGTACCCATGAGAACATCCGCGTCCGGATTGCCAACGCCTATTCCGCCCGCACCACCGGCGTTATCACCAACCACCGGATTGCCAATCAGCGCGCCAGCGGCGCCCGTGGCGGTTGGGCCATCGAGCAGTAGTGTGGCTCCCCCTCCGCCCGCGGAGTAGGGCTGGCCAGCCGCCAGCCGCCATGCGGTACGCCACCACCATTCTTGCCTTTTGCGTAGCCGGCCTCTTGGCGCTTGGCATGGTCATGCTTTATAGCGCCGGCATGGCTACCGGTGGCGCGCGTTATCTCGTCATGCAGCTTGTGTGGGGCGGGATTGGACTGGGCGTATGTTTTGCTGCTACTTCCGTAGACTACCGGATTCTTCAACGCTTTGCACTGCCCTTATTCGTTGGCACGCTGGTGTTGCTGGTGTTGGTTTTGATTCCCGGCATCGGCATCAAACTCAACGGCGCCCGTCGGTGGTTTGATCTCGGGCCGATGAATTTCCAGCCGTCCGAATTGGCAAAAATTACCCTGCTCATTGCGATCGCTGCGTGGGCGGATGAGCATGTCAAAAAAATGCGTGAATTCCGGCATGGACTGCTTTTGCCCGGAGCATTTATTGGCCTGACCTTGGGCTTGGTTTTTCTAGGGCCGGATTTTGGCACCACCATGTTGCTCGCAACGGTATGTTGTATTTTATTGTTCGTGGCCGGCACTCACTGGAAATATCTGATACCGCCAATGGGTATAGGCGCGGCAGCCATCTCCGTGGCCGTCATGAATGATCCCATGCGAATGAAACGCATCATGGCGTTTTTGCATCCGGAACAGCACCGCGAAGGCACCGGGTTTCAGGCGTACCAAGCCATGCTCGCGCTCGGCTCCGGAGGATCCACCGGTGTGGGGTTGGGCAACGGCCGGCAGAAGTTGGGCTTTGTTCCTGAACACCACACGGATTTTATTTTCTCCGTCATCGGCGAGGAACTCGGTGTGGTGGCGAGCTTATTGGTGGTGCTCGCATTCGCGGCGATTGTCATTTGCGGATTGTACATCGCATGGCATTCGCGCGATCGATTTGGAATGATCCTTGGCACAGGCATTACTTTTCTGATTGGGCTGCAAGCGTTTATCAACATCGGCGTGGTGACCAGTGCGCTGCCCAATAAGGGATTGCCGTTGCCGTTCATCAGCTACGGCGGATCGAGTTTGGTGATGATGCTCGGCAGCGTGGGGGTGCTGCTCAGCATTGCCAGTCGCGCAGATGAATCCCCACCGGAAAAATCCGAGAGGCGGGAATCCACTCACGAATCCCAGGAACTGTTACCCGAAACATCCTGATGCCTCCTCACGTGGCCATTGCGTGTGGCGGTACCGGCGGCCATTTTTTCCCCGGCGTGGCGGTGGCCCGTGAACTGCAGCGATCCGGCGCGCGGGTGACGCTCGTGGTTTCTGAAAAACCCGTTGACCAACAAGCCGTTGCCACTGTGCCGGATATTCCACATTGGAGCGTGCCAGCGGTGGGCTTCAACGCGCGCCATCCCATTCGTTTTCTGCTTGGTTTACGCGCGGCGATGAAATGTGTCCGTCGGCATTTTGAAATTGACCGGCCCCAAGCTGTGCTGGCGATGGGAGGCTTCACTTCCGCAGCGCCCATTTGGGTGGGGCGTCGCCTCGGCGCGTCCACGTTTTTGCATGAGTCTAATGCGATCCCCGGACGGGCGAACCGTTTGTTGGCGCGCAGTGCGGATGAAATTTTTGTGGGCTTCGAGGCTGCGGCAAACCATTTCCGCGGGCGGGCCATTGTGACCGGCACGCCTGTGCGGGAGGCCTTTCGGCAGCAACCGACAATAGCGGAACCATTGTTGCTGATCACCGGTGGCAGTCAAGGTGCTCGCGCGATTAACCAATTGGTGACAGCAAGAAAACTGACCGACTCGCCAATCCTCCATCTTTGTGGCCCGGATGATTTGGGTTCGGTGAAAACTGCGTACGCCAAGCACTCCCCGCACGCTGAAGTTCATGCGTTTTGTGAGGACATGCCTTTGGCTCTGGCACGCGCTTCACTAGTCATCAGTCGATCGGGTGCTTCTTCTCTTGCTGAGTTTGCCGCCGCGCGAGTGCCGGTGCTTTTGATTCCACTCCCCAACGCGGCGGACGATCATCAACGCGCCAATTCCCGGGTGGCAGAGCAGGGGGGAGGTGCGATCGTGTTGGAGCAAAGCGAGATCACTCCCGAGCTCTTATCCAAACTGCTTCAAGAATTGATGAATGATTCCTCCCGCCTTAACATGATGTCTAAAGCCATTGGCAAACTCGATGTGCCCGATGCAGCGCGGCGAATTTCCAGCCGCATTCTTGAGCATTTGGGATAACGTGCCGTAGACAAACACGCCCGCACCCATTAAACCGTCCGTGGATGAAACGATTAAACCGCGAGGAGATGGCGCGATGGCTGGCAGAAGCTCGGGCTGGAGCGCCGGTGTATCTTGTGGGCATCGGCGGATGCGGCATGAGCGGGTTGGCGCATTTACTGCTTGATGCAGGCTTTGCGGTAAGCGGATCAGATTTGCGGGAAAACAATGAGGTGCGCCAACTGCGCGTCCGTGGCGTGGAAATTTTCATAGGGCATGCTCCGGAACAACTTCAAAACGCCCGGCCCGAACTCGTGGTTTATAGTTCGGCCATTCGCACAAACAATCCGGAGTTATCCATGGCCGAGGCACTGGGCGCACCCGTTGCGCGGCGGGCCGTGTTGCTCGCGGCACTGGCATACCGGCGGCGAAGTGTTTGCATTGCGGGCATGCACGGAAAAACCACCACCACAGCTCTCTTGGCGCATGCGTTGGAGGTCATTGGCGCGACTCCGGGCTATGCGGTCGGGGCCTTGGCACC
>CAUZWB010000352.1:0-3292 GCA_963583525.1 Verrucomicrobiia bacterium
TTGAAGAATGCAGCGAAATTTTATAGGGTAACTTTCCGTTAAAGGAGTCGTTACTCCTTTAACGGAAACAACTTCGGGGTCACTGATTCTCTTCCCGCATCCAAAAGGCATATAAAGAATAAGCAGTAATGACAGGATGAGCTTCATGCTCGAAACCATACCGTCCTCACGCAATTGGCCTTGCCAGTGGGATGAAGTAGGCTCATCCTCCGGCTGTTCCACTTTTTATTATGAATATGAATCGACGTTCTTTTCTGCAAACCACACTCACCACTGCAGCCGTAGCGGGTGCAACTTGGTTTGATGTGCCACAAATCCTCGCCAAGGAAGCCAAGCTCTCCAAGGCAAGCCAAGCTTCCCTCAAGAAATACGGGGGGTTCCCCATGGGTATCCAGAGCTATTCGCTGCGGGCCTTTGGTATTGATGGCAAGGAAGGGGCCCTGCAAAAGATTGATGATTTGGGGCTGCATTGGGTGGAGTTTTTCGGGCGGCACTATCCGATCACGCCGGACAAAAAGAAGATCGCGGAGATGAATGCCAAGCTGGCGAAGCACGATTTGCACGTGAGCGCGCACGGGGTGAATGGGTTTGGCGGAAACCACGAGGCGAACGAAAAGATTTTCCGGTTTGCCAAACTGGCGGGCATTCGGAATATCAGCGCGGATCCGAAGCCTGATTCTTTTGATAGCCTCGACAAGTTGGTGGCGAAATATGACGTACGGATTGCCATTCACAATCACGGGCCATCCGCGCGTTTTGACAAAATCGATGATGCCTTGAAAGCGGTGAAGGGGCACGACAAGCGGATTGGTTTCTGCGCGGATCTCGGCCACTACATTCGCAGCTCGGAAGATCCGGTGGAGGTGATTCATAAACTAGGCGACCGGTTGTACGGCATTCACTTGAAGGATTTCGCCGAGCAGAAAAAAACGACGCACGGCGTTATTTTAGGCAAAGGACATCTCGATGTGGTGGCGGTGTTTAAGGCGTTGAAAAAAGTGGGCTTCCCAGCCGATGGCGCGTTAAGCCTTGAGTACGAGGAAAACGCCGCCGATCCAATTGCGGATATTAAACAATGCCTCGCAATCGCTGCGGCCGGTGCGCAGAAGGCGTTGAAGGGCTAACCTTCCAAATCAATCACTGCGGGCGATGGCTTGAGTCATCGCCCGTTTTTTTGTAGGATTACGGAAGTCTGTATGTTGCAGTTTTCCGATAACCCGTACCGCTACTTTCCGCCCAAGCCCAACCGCCTCATCGCGTGGCTGGGGGCGCAGTGGAATGGGCGCTGCCATTTGCCGGGGGCCGGGCATTTGATTTCCAAAGTGGAAGTGGAAAATGCCGGGCCGTTGTTGGATATTCATCGGCGTCACGGCGCGCGGGTTTTGTTGATGCCCAATCATTCGACGCACAGCGATCCGCAAATTATGGTGGAGACGTGTCGGCAAATCGGGTTGTGGGCATTTTTTATGGCGGCGTACGATGTGTTTGAGCGGGACGCAAAAGTGGCGTGGGTGATGCAGCGGATGGGGGCATTTTCGGTGGATCGCGATGCGAGCGATCGGCAGTCGCTCAAGCAAGCGGTGAGTTCGGTGATTGATGGCCGCTACGCGCTCACGATTTTTCCCGAGGGCAATGTGTATTTTATGAACGATCGTGTGACGCCGTTTCTTGATGGCCCGGCGTACATCGCGATGAAGGCGCAGCAGGATTTGAAGGAAGATGGCCGCATTTTCGCCGTGCCGGTTTCGATCAAGGTTTCGCACGTGAGTGATGCACGGCCGCGCTTGAGGGAAATGCTCGCGGAGATGGCGGCGGCGTTGGAAGTGGAGATTGATTCGGACGGTGACATCGTGCCCAATGTGCATCGGGTGGGGATTGCGATGGTGCGGCGGAACTTAACGATGCGCGGGTTTCTGCCGCCCAATCCGGACTATAACGATTTGCCGGGATTGCTGCGGGCCTCGACGGAACTTATTCTCGGAAAGCTCGAACACAAAATCGGCATTACGCCCAAGGAGGGGGCGGATTTGATGGATCGCATTCGCGTCGCACGGCGGGAGATTCACAAGGTGCGGACGAGTGCTGCGCGGGCGATTGATCATTCAGTGGCGACCACGTGGGCGGATGAGGCGATGCTTGCTTTTCGTATTCTCAGTTATGCGGGCAATTACCTCAGCGAAAAACCGACGCTCGATCGCGTGGGCGAGACGATTGAAAAAATGCGCGAGGATTTGTATTCGCGCGATTTTCCACCGTACGGCGAACGCATCGCGCGCGTACGGTTGGGCGAGCCGATTGATGTTTCCGAACCGCTCGCCGCTGCCGCCAAGCCGCGCGAAGCGATGGCAGGTCTCACGGTGGATTTTGAAAAAGGCGTGCAGGCGGGGCTGGACGAACTCAATGCCACCAATCCCCATCCCGGTGGTGAGCTGTTTTGAATTCATCGATTCTATCAATGGCCGCTCGCGTCGAATCAATTTCCAATTCTCCCGCCGCTTGCGTTAACGTGCCGCCGCGATGAGTGACGCAACGCCCAAGAATCCGCTGGCCAACAAAGGCTTTTTGTCTTTGGTGGTCACGCAATTCCTTGGGGCGGGCAATGATTATTTGCTCAAACAAGTGCTCACCTTCGGCTTGGCGGCGGCGGGTATTTGGAACAGCACGCTGGGCGATGGCGGGCAGAGCTACGTGGCGGCGGTGTTGGCGCTGCCCTTTTTATTATTTTCCGCCGTGGCGGGGCAGTTGTGCGATCGCTACAGCAAACAACTCGTCGCCGTGCGCGTGAAGCAGGCGGAGTTCCTCATCGTGATGGCGGCGTTCGCGGGCTTCTATTTTAACAACGTTTATCTGTGCCTCTTCGCGATGTTTTTGTTGGGAACGCAAAGCGCGTTTTTTGGCCCGGCCAAGTACGGGGTGATTCCGGAACTGGTGGACACTTCAAAAATCAGCATGGCCAACGGCATCATCAATATGCTGACCAACGTGGCGGTGATCGCGGCCACGTTGGTGGCGGGGGTAATTTACGAGGCCTATCGCGGGCCGGATGGCGTCGCGGCACCGGAAGGATTAGTTTGGCTCCCCGGCGTGGCGCTCTTGTGCGTGGCAATTGTGGGGCTAATTGCGGCGCTGCAAATGCCCAAGCTCAAGGCCAGCGCGGAAAACCTAAAGGTGAAGTGGGAATTTTTCGCGCCCCATCTGCGTACTATTCGTCGCATGCGCGAAAGCGATTCGCCGATCTTCACGGTGTGTTTGCTGAAGGCGGGCTTCGGGATGCTGGCGTTTATGTTTCTGT
>CAUZWB010000353.1:0-3289 GCA_963583525.1 Verrucomicrobiia bacterium
ATTCCTTCACCAAATCCTTCCATGCCTTCTCCGCCTTCGCCCATGCCTTCGCCGCCTTCGCCCATGCCTTCGCCGAATCCTTCCATGCCTTCGCCCATTTCGCCCATGCCTTCGAGCCCTTCTTCGCCCATGCCGCCTTCGCCGTAACCGCCCATTCCAATTTCGTTTGGGCCATTTTCACCGTAGCCGCCGGTGCCTGCTTCAATGGTGGTTTGGAATTCACCGGTGATTTCGCCGGTTAGGGTATTCAGCCGACGATAGCCGGGAATAAATGCTGGGACTAATGCGGCGGAGCCTGACACGGTCCCCGTGCCTTCGTAACCATTGGATGCCATGCCATCTGTTACTGGAATTTCCTGCATCCAGGGCGGGAGTAATACGCCGCCGCCGAAGGGTTGGCGCATTGTTGCGCGCACGCCGGTTCCGCTTACTTCATTTACATTGGGGCCGGTATTTTCGCCGCCGCCTACTAGTCCGGGGATGTTTACTGGACTTTCTTGTGCGTGCAGTAAGGTGACCGTAATGGTGAAGGTGGCGAGAGTCGCGAAAAGTGTGCGGGCTGTGTTTTTCATAACCGTGTTTAGACTAAGCGGGCAGGACCATCCTGTCCACATAAAATAGGACGTTTGTGAGGGTGTTTCTGGTTACAATCGGTGTGAGTTTTTTTTTTAAAAACGTAGTAAATGGATTGGTGCGATGAATCAGATTGAGTCGTCTTCCGCGCTCGCCTACACTCTGCGCGGTGCGGAAGGGTGGCTGAGTCCGGTCGAAGGCGCTCGATTCGAAATCGAGTGAACGGGGAACCGTTCCGTGGGTTCGAATCCCACCCCTTCCGCCATTTTGCTGTTTTTGCCCTGTTTTCCTATGAGAATCGTCGATATGCACGTCCACATGGTGGGCAATGAGGCCAGCGGAAATGGCTGCTGGATTCGTGTGACGCCCGCCAAACTCCCGCTTTATGCCCTGATGCTCCGCAAGCTCGGCTTATCCGCCAAGTCTCTGCGCGCGCCGGATTTTGATAAATTGTACCGCGATCGGTTGCTGCACTATATAAAGGAGTCAACCGTGGACGCTGTTTGCCTTTTGGCGCAGGAGGCGGTTTATGACACACAAGGGGGTTTGCTAAAAAACCGCGGGAGTGCGTTTGTGCCCAATGACGTCGTTTTGCGGCAGGCAAATGAGCATCAGGAATTTTTACCCGCCGTGTCCATCCACCCTGCCCGGCCCGATGCGATGGATGAACTGAACCGCTGCCTCGAAGCCGGCGCGGTGATGATGAAGTGCCTGCCGAATTGCCAGAATATCGATTGCAATAATCCGCGCTACAAACCGTTTTGGAATCGGATGGCCGAAGCTGGCTTGCCTTTTCTGGCCCACACCGGCGGCGAGCACACGCTCGAAGTTGTTAATGCCGATTACGCCAATCCCGAAACTTTGCGACTGCCGCTCGAGTGCGGGGTAAACGTCATTGCCGCCCACGCCGCCACCGGCAGCGGACCCTTTGATCCCAACTACCTCCCCATCCTCGTGCGGATGATGCGCGATCACAAAAATCTTTACGCCGATTCCAGTGCGCTCAACGTCCCCACGCGGAGCCACGGTCTGCGCCCTTGTTTGGAAAACGACCTCCTCGCCTCACGCGCCGTGCACGGCAGTGATTACCCTGTGCCCACCTCCGCATTCTGGGCGTGGCTGCGCGGCCTCATCGACAGCGATCAACTCACCGACCTCCGCAAGATCCGAAACCCCATCGAACAGGATTACCAAACCAAAGTCGCAATGGGTTTTCCCGCCGAACACTTTACTCGCATTAATGATCTGTTGCGAAACGTCAACTAAAGCTGATCCTTCAATGCCGCCAACACGCGATCAACATTTGCTTCACTTGAAGAATGGCCCATGAGGCCGATGCGCCAAACTTTGCCGGCGAGAGGGCCGAGGCCGGGGCCAATTTCGATGCCGTGGTTACTGAGCAATGCGGCGCGCACGGCGGCTTCGTCGGTGCCTTCGGGGATGGTCACGGCGTTGAGTTGCCAAAGTTGATGGCCCTCCTGCGAGGCGATGCCGAGGCCCATCTCGGCGAGACCGGCCCTCAGCAAAATGTGGTTGGCCTCGTGGCGGGCCCAGCGATTTTCAAGACCTTCTTCCAGCACCAAGCGCAGGGCCTCGTGCAGCGCGTAGTTCATCGAGATGGGCGCGGTGTGGTGATACGCGCGCGCGCCTTCGCCCCAATAGTTGGCCAAGAGATTGACGTCGAGATACCAACTTTGCACGCCATGCGAACGAGCGCGGATGACGTCCATGGCGCGGTCACTCAGCGAAACCGGCGCAAGTCCGGGCGGGCAACTGAGGCATTTTTGGGTGCCACTGTAAATGGCGTCCACTTGCCAGTCATCCACGCGCACAGGGCAGCCGCCGAGGGAAGTGACGGCATCAAGCAACAACAACGCGCCGGCGACGTGCACGATTTTTGAAATATCTTCAACAGGCGTCAGTGCGCCGGTCGACGTTTCCGCGTGCACGATCGCGACGAGCTTGGGTTTTGTGGTTTCCAGCGCAGCGGCGATTTGCGCGGGCTCGATGATGCGACCCCATTCCGATTCCACGCGAGTGACCTTGGCACCGCAACGTTCGGCCACATCAGCCATGCGCGTTCCGAACACGCCGTTGATGCCGATGATGACCTCGTCGCCCGGCTCAATGAGGTTCACAAAACAAAACTCCATCCCCGCGCTGCCCGTGCCGCTGACGGGAAAAGTCATTTCATTTTCCGTGAGCATCACCGCGCGGAGCATTGTTTTAATTTCCTCCATCATCAAAATAAACGAAGGATCAAGATGTCCCACCAACGGCCGGCTCATCGCCTCCAAAACGGACGGTGCCACATCACTCGGGCCCGGGCCAAGAAGGGTGCGGGAGGGTGGAAGAAATTTTTCTATTTTCATGCGCGCGCACCGTAGCCGCCCGCCTCGACACAGGTAAAGGATTTTGGCACGGTGCGCCCCGCCATGGGACAAACGAACCTCATCCACGAACTGCAAGCCATCGTCGGCGCGGAGGCCGTGTTGTCTGCCGAGGAGGAGTTGCTCGTGTACGAATGCGATGCGTACACGTTGGAGAAAAATTTGCCCACCGCCGTGGTTTTGCCGCGCACCACCGAAGAAGTGGTGGCCATCGTGAAGCTGTGCAACCGTCTAAAACTCCCCATCATTCCGCGCGGCGCGGGCACCAGCCTCAGCGGCGCGGTGCTGGCGGTGGATGGCGGCGTAATGATCGCCCTCACGCGCAT
>CAUZWB010000354.1:0-3284 GCA_963583525.1 Verrucomicrobiia bacterium
GTCAAACAACGTGGCCTTAGCCAGCCCCTGTTTCACCAGCTCCAGCGCCATCAGCCGATTGTCCACCGCTTCAAAATCCGGCCCACTGAAACGCGCCAAGCCCACCTCCGCCCGGCGCGTCCCAAGCCCGTCGAGGAGGCTGCCGACCAATCGCTCCGGATCCGCGTGCCATTCCATTGCGCCGTGAATGAGGTTGACACCGATGATGCCGACGGCCTCTTGTTGTTTCAGGTTGTCTTTGTCCAGCAGGCGCACGTGCAGCACCAAATCGCTGGGCGGTTTGCCCGGGGCGGTTTGAAATCGAATGCCCATCCAGCCTTGGCCATCCTGTTGACGGCTGAAGCTGCGGGCGGCCACGGTGTTGGCGTACACAAAAAATCGTGTGTCCGCGCCGCGCTCGGGCGCGAGGCGTTGGTCGAGCAAACCATATTCGTGATCCAACATATGGCGCAGGCGATCCTCGCTGACGTAGCGTTTGGAGGGGCCGTAGATGGCATCGCTCACCGCCATATCGTAGGCGCTCATGCTCTTGGCCACCGTGCCGGACGCGCCGCCCACGCGGAAAAACCACCGCGCCACTTCCTGCCCCGCGCCAATCTCGGCAAAGGTGCCGTACTGGCCGCGATCGAAATTGATGGCCTGCGCCTTTTGCGAAGTGGTGAGCGCGGGTTCAGTCATCGAGAAAAACGGATTATATCCCGAACGATTTCAGATCGGACTTGGCCTCTTCCAATTCCTTGTCTAGATCCAATTCCAGTCCGTAGCTCATTTGGTACTGGCCCAGAAACTGCCACTCGGGCAGCTCCTCGAAAGGCTGATCGTAATCCATAATGCGCGCCCCGAAAATATTGAGCTGTTTGTAGTTCACCAACGCATCCGCCACCGCCACGCAGGCGGAGAGGAACTTGCTGTTGTCCGGCTGGTCATCAAGGGTGGTATCGAAGGGATCGTGATGATACCACACCGCGCGAATCACCTCGAGGTGCGCCTGCATACATTCGCAAATGGCCGCGCCGATTTGGGCATGGGTGACGCCAAGAAATTCACGCTCCACCAGCACATGCCCGCACGCGCGTTCGGTGGCGCGGATGATGATGGCATCAAACTCCTCCGGAAAATAATGTTCGAGCAACAGCTTGCCGCAATCATGCAGCAACCCGGCGAGATATTCCGAGCCGCACGGCGGGCGATACGCCGCCGCCACGCGCTCGGTAAGGCGCGCCACCATGATGCTGTGCAGCCAAAAGGTACCCCAATCCACCTGCGATTTCAGATGCTCAAAATTTTTCATCACCCCCATCGCAAAGGCGATGCGGCGGATTTGTTGCATCCCGATGAGCATCATCGCCTGATCGATGCTCGAGATGCGGCGCGCGGCAAAGCCCACCGAGCTGGCCACGCGGATGACGTCCGAGGCCAGGCCGGGATCCATTTGGATGACTTTGCGGACGTCTTCCATCTGGCAATTTTCGTCCCGCGAAATTTGCGCCAGCTTCATTGCGGCGGCATTGAACGGGGGGATCACCGGATCGCCAGCGAGCAAATAGATGAGCTTATCCGAGACCCATTTTTTATCGTGGGATTCGTAGGCAAGATATTTGACGAGGTTATCGGATTTGGACACGCGGCATTTATGCCGTCAAGCGCGGCAGGAAGCCAATGAATTTTTGGCGGGTTACTTTGCCTTGGCGGACGATGCCTCGTTTTCCTTTTTATGGCGCGACCATTGATACGCGCGAAATGTGAGGACGGCGCTGTCGCGAAGGTCCAGCTTATCGCGGATGTGATTTCGGTGAGCCTGAATGGTGTAGTGGCTCACTTTGAGTGTGCGGGATATTTGCACGGTGCTCAATCCCTGGCCAATGAGGTCAAACACCTCAATTTCACGCGGACTTAAACGCTCAAGGCCCTCCACATGGCCGTTGCTTTTACCGTTTCCGTTGGCGATGAGGTCGCCGTTGAACAGGGTTGATTCGAGTAATATCTGCAATTCCCGTGAGAGAGTTTCCTGATATTGCAATACCAGTCGGTTAATTTTTTCATCGGTCACCGTGCCTCCACGAAGGGGGGTGCCCACGCCGAGCAATCCAATCAGTTTGCCGTTCGGGGCGTTCACCAATCCGGTGCTGAGGTCCACTGGAAACTCCCGCCCTTTGGCGTCCCGATTGATTAACCGTCCACACCAATGGCCTTGAAGCGTTTCTTCGTGAATTTGTTTCCGGAGTTTATTGGTGAGTTTTTTGGAGTTCACCAAATCCTCCACTTGCGCGCCCAGCGCCATTTGAGAGGAATACCCATAGAGCCGCCGCCATGCGCCGTTCACATAAAGCAATTGGCCAGTCTGCGGATCAACCACGGAAATGGCGTCGGTAACCAACTCCCAACTTTTCGCCAATAAACGCAAATGTTGGCGATACTCCTTATGCGTCAGGCACTTCGCCAGCCGAACAACAAATCTAGGCCGCGCACAACCACAGCTGACCACCTGTTTTTTGGTCTTTTTTTCGTTATTTTTTGGCTTTTTTGGCTTTTTTAATTTCATCGAGACACGTCCCTTCACTACTAATACGCATTCTAGGGATGAAATCGGCGAAAAAAGTGAAAAAAAATCCCCCATCACCCAAAAGCGGGTGTGGAGAAAAATGATGAATCTGCTGTTTTGCCCTAAACCAAGCGCCTAAACGTCTTTTTCTTGGTCCTTCGTTTGCTGATCAGCCTCGCTTTGGATGCTGGGCGGGCCGGGCATTGGCGGCAGGTTTGGCGCATTACCGCCGGCTGGAGGTAAGGGCGGTAATCCTGGCTTGGGCGCACTCCCTCCGGCACCTGGCAGAAGAGGCAATCTCGGCGCACCGCCGGGTTTGGGTGGGGATGGCATCACGGGCAAAGCTGGCAGCGTTGGCATTTCTTCACCTTCGCCGGCGTTCAAACGGTCAGCCCGATCTTGCGCGATGCGTTGAAGTTTGTTTTTCAACATCTTTTGTTCCGTTGCCGCTGCCGCAGCTGGATCAAAATCAAGCATGGGAGGTAAGGCGGGCAGCTCCGGTTTGGGTGGCCCTCCTACAGGGCTGGCCAGGCTGCTAGTTGGGAAAGCCGGTAAAACAGGCTTGAGTGCGTCCCCTCCCGAAGCTCCGGGGCCGCTGGGCATAGGCGGCAGCGCAGGCTTGGGTGCGTCGGGGTCGGCTACCGGCAGGGCCGTATCTGGATCGGCCGAACCGTCTTTTTTCTTTTTGGAAAATAATTTACCGAAGAACCCTTTCTTTTCTTCCGGCGCGAGCGGCCCAGGC
>CAUZWB010000355.1:0-3280 GCA_963583525.1 Verrucomicrobiia bacterium
TGCAAATCGCTTTGGCGCGTTGGGCGGTATTGCCGAGGTTGGGGTGAAAGGTGTAGAGCATCTTGTTGATCGCCTCGAAAGCAATCTGCCCGCCCATGGCACTCGCCGCGCCGCCGCCGCCGTCTTCGCCGCCGCCGCCTCCCACAGCCATTTGCTCGTTGAGCTGGAGGTTACGGTTTTGCAGCGCCTCAATCTCCTTCTTCATTCGGTAACACTGCGCGGCGTTCATCAGCGTGGCGTGCAAGTCGTTGCTCATCCACGGCTTGGAGACGTAACGGAAAATCAGACCGCTGTTGAGCACGGCGGTGACTTCTCCGATACTGATGCCGCTGGCGAGCAGGATGCGTGTCGCGTCCGGCTGCGCTTCCTGCGCTTCTTTGAGCAACTCAATGCCACTAGTGCCGGCGAGGTTTTGCTCGATGATTATGATGCCAAAAATCTCGGCCTTCAAATGCTCGCGCGCAAGGGTGTCGCTGTCCACAGTGGTGACGTGGAAACCCATCGGCGGGAGCTGCTCTTTGAGGGCGGCGAGCACTAGCGCGTCATCGTCCACGGCCAGCACCTTGTTTACACTGGGGTCATTATAGGAATCACTCATATCATTGCGTTGTCACGGTCCCCTTGCAGCCTAGCAGACCGCGCGCGCGAATGCACGCCGCGACCGCCGGGGGCACCATTTCTTCCCAATCCGCGTCGCCCGCCTGAATTTGCTTCAGCACATCGCGCGAGCGAATAGCGAGATATTCGGGGTTATAATCATCAATCCCACGGATAAAATTATTTTCCACCAGATAATCAAAGAGCCCCTGCAAATGCTTGGGCAAGCGAAGATCTTTCGCGTGGAGCACGCCGCCCACCGGCGCGGAGGCGGGGTACACGTACAGGCGCAGGTCGTTTTTGAACAGCCGACCGCAGGCTTCGAGCAAGCCGCCCTCGAGGTCGGTATAATATTTTTCCTCAAAAATTTCCCGCAATGTCGGCACGCCCAGCGTCACACCCACCGGCTCCTTGGTGTAACGGAAAAGATAACGCGCCAGTTTATGGAATTCCGCGCAATTGGACACCATCACTTTGTGATCGCCGCCAAGCCCTTCACCCATTGCTGCGAGAATGTCCACGCGCTCCAAAAAATCGCGCGGATCAATTTCGCCTTCGTGCGATAAATTTTTTAGCGTCATTTCAAACAGCACCGTCACCTCCTTGCCCTTCACCCGTGGCTCCTCCGCAAACTGCGCGAGGCTGCTTTGCAACATATGATGCGTGGTGCGCGTGACTGGCCGGAAACTGCCGCGCTCCAGCACGATCGGTTTGTGGTAAAGCGCCTCGGTGGGATGGGTCACTTCGCCGCTGGTGTCAAACAACGTGGCCTTAGCCAGCCCCTGTTTCACCAGCTCCAGCGCCATCAGCCGATTGTCCACCGCTTCAAAATCCGGCCCACTGAAACGCGCCAACCCCACCTCCGCCCGGCGCGGGCCGAGGCCATCGAGGAGACTGCCCACCAACCGCTCGGGGTCCGCGTGCGATTCCATCGCGCCGTGGATGAGGTTCACGCCGATGATGCCGACGGCTTCCTGTTGTTTCAGGTTATCCGTGTCCAGCAGTCGCACGTGCAGCACCAAATCACTGGGCGGTTTGCCCGGGGCAGTTTGGAAACGAATGCCCATCCAGCCCTGACCATCCTGTTGACGGCTGAAGCTGCGGGCGGCCACGGTGTTGGCGTACACAAAAAAACGCGTGTCCGCGCCGCGCTCGGGCGCGAGGCGTTCATCGAGCAAACCGTATTCGTGATCCAGCATATGGCGCAGGCGATCCTCGCTGACGTAGCGTTTGGAGGGGCCGTAGATGGCATCGCTCACCGCCATATCGTAGGCGCTCATGCTCTTGGCCACCGTGCCGGATGCGCCGCCCACGCGAAAAAACCACCGCGCCACTTCCTGCCCCGCGCCAATCTCGGCAAAGGTGCCGTACTGGCCACGGTCGAAATTAATCGCCTGTGCCTTCTGCGCGGGAGTGAGCTTGGAATCGTTCATCGGAAAAACCGGATCACAGTCCAAACGATTTAAGGTCGGACTTGGCCTCTTCGAGTTCCTTATCCAAATCCAGTTCCAGTCCGTAGCTCATTTGGTACTGGCCCAAAAACTGCCACTCGGGCAGCTCCTCGAAAGGTTTATCGTAATCCATAATGCGCGCACCAAAAATGTTGAGTTGTTTGTAATTCACCAACGCATCCGCCACCGCCACGCAGGCGGAAAGGAATTTGCTGTTGTCCGGCTGGGTATCGAGCGTGGTGTTGAAGGGATCGTGATGGTACCACACCGCGCGGATCACCTCGAGGTGCGCCTGCATACATTCGCAAATGGCCGCGCCGATTTGGGCGTGGGTGATGCCGAGGAATTCGCGTTCCACCATCACGTGCCCGCACGCGCGCTCGGTGGCGCGGATGATGATGGAATCAAACTCCTCCGGAAAATAATGTTCGAGCAACAGCTTGCCACAATCGTGCAGCAACCCGGCGAGATATTCCGAGCCGCACGACGGGCGGTACGCCGCCGCCACGCGCTCGGTGAGGCGCGCCACCATGATGCTGTGCAGCCAAAAGGCACCCCAATCCACCTGCGATTTCAGATGCTCAAAATTTTTCATCACCCCCATTGCAAAGGCGATCCGCCGAATTTGTTGCATGCCGATGAGCATCATCGCCTGATCAATGCTCGATATACGGCGGGCGGCAAAGCCCACCGAGCTGGCCACGCGAATGACATCGGAAGCCAGGCCGGGATCCATTTGGATGATTTTGCTGACGTCTTCCATCTGGCAATTTTCATCCCGTGAAATCTGCGCCAGCTTCATTGCAGCAGCAGAGAAGGGCGGAATCACCGGGTCGCCGGAGAGCAGATGAATGAGTTTGTCCGAGACCCATTTTTTATCGTGGGACTCGTAGGCAAGATATTTAACGAGATTGTCGGATTTGGACACGCGGCATTTATGCCGTCAAGCGCGGCGGGAAGCCAATGAATTTTTGGCGGGAGGCTTAGGCTTTGTCTTTCATTTTACCGCACGACCATTGGTAGGCGCGGAAAGTGAGGATGGCATTGTCGCGAATGTCGAGCTTGTCGCGAATTTTATTTCGATGGGACTGAATCGTGTATTGGCTGACCTTGAGCTGGCGGGCAATTTGCGAAGTGCCCATGCCTCGGCCGATGAGGCCAAAGACCTGAAGCTCGCGCTGGCTTAAACACTTGATGCTCTGCACGTAACCAT
Source organism: Verrucomicrobiia bacterium (assembly GCA_963583525.1). Taxonomy (GTDB): domain Bacteria; phylum Verrucomicrobiota; class Verrucomicrobiia; order Limisphaerales; family UBA1100; genus JACNJL01. The sequence goes on from CAUZWB010000355.1 coordinate 3,262, forward strand.
TGCCGTTGTCGTTGGGTTC
>CAUZWB010000356.1:0-3269 GCA_963583525.1 Verrucomicrobiia bacterium
TCTCGGGCCGCCCACGGTACTTGGTGGATCACGGCCGCAAGCCGTTGAAGGAATTGATTAGTTAACAATTAACTCAATGTAATAACCAGCAAAGGGAATAAATATGATTACGTTCAACGGAACCTCAACCGGTAGCACTTGCGACGGATTGTCACGGCGCAACTTTTTACAGGTCGGCTCGCTTGGGATTGCCGGCCTCACGCTCCCAAACCTTCTGCGCGCCAAAGAAGCGGGCGCCGCGTTGAACAACAAATCCGTGATTTGGGTTTGGCTCGGTGGCGGGCCCACGCACGTGGAAACCTTTGACCCCAAAATGGACGCGCCGCGCGAATACCGCAGCACCACCGGCGAATGCAAAACCACCATCCCCGGCGTCAGCATCGGCGGCACGTATCCCAAGCTCGCCCAGTGCATGGACAGCATGGCCATCGTGCGTTCCTTCGCCCACGGCAATAGCAGCCACGGCACCGGCACCACGTGGGTGATGACCGGCTACAACGACCGCACCAAAATGCGCCCCTCGATGGGCTCCATCATCGCCAAAGCCAAAGGCACCGCGCATCCCGTTACCGGGCTGCCCTCCTTTGTGCGCATCGGCGGCATCGGCAGCGACGGCCCCGGTTGGTTGGGTACGCGTTATCAGGCGCTCAGCCCCAGCGGGCAGGCGCGCAAGAACATGGAGCTCGCCGTGGATGCCAGCCGTTTCGGCGACCGGCGTGGCTTATTGAATAGCATCGACGTCATCAACCGCAAGGTCGACCGTTCCGGTCAAATGGAAGGTCTCGACGGCTTTGAGCAACAGGCATTCGACCTCGTGCTCGGCAGCGCCAAGGACGCGTTTGACATTAAAAAGGAAGACCCGAAAGTGCGCGCGCGTTACGGCAAGGGATTGGGCGAACAACTCCTGCTCGCCCGCCGCCTCACCGCCGCCGGCAGCCGGTTCGTCAATATCCAATACGGCGGCTGGGACATGCACGGCAAAATCCAGAACGCGATGAAGAAACGCTCGCCGCAAATGGATCAGGGCCTCTCCGCGCTCATCGAGGATCTCAAGCAAAGCGGTCAGCTCGACGACACGTTGCTGGTTGTCACCGGCGAATTTGGCCGCACCCCGCGCGTCAACAAAAACGCCGGTCGCGATCACTGGGGCCGTCTCTGCACCTTGATGCTCGCCGGCGGCGGGCTGAACATGGGTCAGGTCATCGGCAAATCCTCCCCCAAACTGGAGGACCCCGCCGAGCGCCACATCACCCCGCAGGACATGCTGGCCACCGTGCTGCAAATGTTCGGGCTCGATCCCAAACTCCAATTCATGAACAATCAAGGCCGCCCTACTTACGTTGTGGAAGACGGTCGACCGATCACAGAACTGTTTTAAATTGATCAACCATCAGCCAGAAAGAAAAAAATATGTTAAAAATTCAAGGTGAATCGAGTGGCGGCTTTTGCGACGGGGTGTCGCGCCGTAATTTTCTTCAAATCGGCTCGCTCGCGATGGGCGGCATTGCGTTGCCGGAGTTGCTGCGCGCGGAGGCGGCGCTTGGCTCCAAGGCGCAGAAGCAGAAAAGCATCATCATGATTTACCTGCCGGGCGGCCCGAGCCACACGGACATGTGGGACATCAAGGACCGCGCCACCAAGGAATACCGCGGCGAGTTCACCTCCATCCCCACCAGCGTGCCCGGCGTGCGCGTGTGTGAGCATTTCCCGCGGCTGGCCAAGATGTGGAAGGACTGCACGTCCATCCGCTCCACCGTGGGTCAGGCCAATGACCACAACTCGTTTCATTGCATGACCGGCCGCACGCGGCGCAGCCCGCAACCGACCGGCGGCTGGCCGAGCATTGGATCCGTGATTGCCAAGACGCAGGGCGAAGGCCCCAACGGCACGCCGCCCTTTGTCGGCTTCGACAGCCGCGCGCAGGGGCCGGGCTTCCTCGGTGCGCCGTACAAATATTTCGCGCCCAACGGCAAGGGCAAACAGGATCTCACGCTCAACGGCATTGACACCAGTCGGCTCGATGACCGCAAGGCGTTGCTCGGCAGTTTCGACAGTTTCCGCCGCGACGTGGACAACAGCCGCCGCATGGAGGGCCTCGACAAGTTTAACCAACAGGCCTTCGGCGTTATCACCAGCAGCACGCTTGTCGACGCGTTGGACCTCAAGAAGGAAGACCCCAAGCGGCTCGCCCGGTACGAAGTGCCCAAGGGCTATCGCGATGTGAAAAGCCTCTGCACCGCCCGCCGGTTGGTCGAGGCCGGAGCGCGATTTGTCACCCTCAGCTGGGGCAGCTGGGACACGCACAGCAACAACTTCGTCACATTAAAAAAACAACTGGGCTCGCTGGACATCGGCATCTCGGCGCTCATCAACGACCTTCGCGAAGCCGGTCGACTCGATGACACGACCATTTGCATGTGGGGCGAATTCGGCCGCACACCGCGCGTCAACAAAAACAAGCAGCCCGGCCGCGACCATTGGCCGCGCGTGATGGGCACCTTCCTTGCCGGCGGCGGCATGAAGAACGGCCAGGCCATCGGCGAGACCGACTGGCGCACCGGCGGCGAGGCCAGCTCGCGCCCCGTGCACATTCAGGAAATTTTGGCCACGCTCTACCAAAATGTCGGCATCAATCCGATGAAGGAAATGCTGAGCGACCTCAACGGCCGCCCGCAATTCCTCACCGACGCCGGCCGCGGCCCGCTGCCGGAGCTGGTGTAGAGCCTCTGGAAAACTAACAATATTCGGCCGGTGGACCACTCCACCGGCCGTTGCACTATATATAATAGGATGCTGAAAATCGAAGGACAGGCCCAAGGTGGCTTTTGTGACGGGCTCGATCGGCGGGATTTCCTGCGGATCGGCGCGTTTGGCGGGCTGGCTTTGCCGCAACTGCTGCAGGCGGAGGCCGCGGCGGGCATCGGCAAAAGCCACAAGGCGCTCATCATGGTTTACATGGCCGGCGCGCCGCCGCATCAGGATCTCATCGACCCCAAGCCCAACGCGCCCAGGGAATATCGCGGCGACCTCTCGCCCTTGCGCACCAACGTGCCGGGCATTCACCTTACCGAGTTGATGCCGCGGATGGCGCGCATCATGGATAAGTGGACGGCGATTCGGTCCATTGTCGGCGCGCCCAACGGCAGCCACGATTCGTTCATGTGTTACTCCGGCCGCAAGGGGTCCACGTTTAACAACAAAGGACAGGCGGCCGGCGGCTGGCCGAGCATCGGCGCGGCGCTCTCCAAGTTGCGCGGCGCCAACGTGCC
>CAUZWB010000357.1:0-3264 GCA_963583525.1 Verrucomicrobiia bacterium
TCAGCCGACCGCCACCGGTGCGATGCACCGATTCGATCCGCATATTGTAGCGCTTGCCGCGTTCCAGCGGTGCGGTGCCTGTAAAGGTTTGCAGCGTGCGATTGGACAGCTGATTCACCACCAAGCGCCCGTCCACCCAGAGCCGCATGCCTTCGTCAGTTTCCACTTTGAACGTGTACTCTTCCGTGTGCGTGGCCTTCAATTGCCCCGTCCAGCGCACGCTATAATTTTTATCCGCAAACACCTTGGGCGGCTTCACTGCGGCGAAATCAAGTTTCGGATCAATCGCCAGCACGGCATCCCCATAAAAAAAACGGTTTTGATAATACGACCCCAGAAAGCCGTGCTGCCCCGTAATTCCTCGTGGCGCACGCGCCACCGGCACGGCGGGATACAGCTGTTGCGAAGGAATCGGCCCCGCCTGAAACCCCGGCCCCTGCCAATGAATCCGTGCGCTGGCCTCGCCGTAGTTATCAAAAAACTCAAACACAAACGGGACCCGCTTGCCACCTTGCAGCGTCACCTTGCCCCGCTCGCGGAACCCCGCCAGCGCTTCCATCCGCCCGACCTCCAGCGAACCCACCTTGAGCTTGCCGCCATCATTGGCAAGCAAGGTAAACGTATATTCGCCGGTGACCGGCGCTTCCAATTCACCACTCCAGCGCACGGAAAAATAATCACGCGGCAAATCAAACACCGGCTGCTTGGAGCGCCATTGATGATCGACCGTCTCATCCAGCCGATAAATCACGCGCCCTTTGAAATTCGGCCGGTCGTGATACGCCGCCAATAAGCCGCGCCCCTTCCCCGCCATCGGCGCGCCTTGCGCCAGTTGATCCGGATTCAACGGCGGATCAAACGTGGCCGTCAACACATCCGCCAGTGCGATGAGCTTCCGTTTCCCCTTTGCCGGTCCCACACTTAAATGCTCCGCATCCGCAAACTGCACCAAGCCCGTAAAGCCCTGACCGTCCTTGGTGGTCACCGTGCCGGCCATCGCGCAACAAGCAGCGAAGGTAAAAAGCGCAGCTCCAAGGCGTTTGGGGAAAAGTATCATGCGAGGATGAGACGCTTATTTCTTTAATCCGCTCTCAACCATTTTTTTGAAATCCGCCCGGGCGGCTTCCACGGTGGCTTTGGGCCCGGTTAATTTGACAAAAATATAGCCGGGCTTTGTTCCCAAAACGGCAGCAGTCATTCCATAATCCTTTTTGGGCACTTTGGCTCCGCCAAATGGCGGGCCGCTCATGTAGGTGCCTTCGGCGAACAAATAGACCACCGGCGTTTCACCGTGCTTGGCTTCTTCAGTTTTGATGGTTGGTTTGGGATCCGCTGCAAACTGGCCCACCCAACGCCGCAAGTTCGCCTGTGCGCCGCCGGCTTCTCCCGGCCCGAAATAAAAGAACACGCACTCCGCCGCATCGGTTTTTGCCTTGCCCGGCACGGTGAATTGCGCCGCGCGCATTCGGCTGGCGGTCGGTGTGCTTTTCCATTTCGCGGGGGCGGTAAAGGATTGCACGCTCACTTTGAACACCACCGGCTTGGCGGCATCCGCAGCAACAGCTTGAAAGCCCACCCATAAGGGCGCGGCCAGAATGATACGAATCAGGAATTTCATGACCCCCTTTCCTTAACTGAAAATGCCCCGCGCGTCAACGGCCCGGGCTACATTACATATACCCACTCTCAACCTTGGCGGCCACATCACGGTAGCCAATATCCACTTCGTAAATGCTTTTGAATTGCTCCATCGCCTCGGCCATTTTACCGATTTCTTCGTACACGCAGCCGAGGTGATACACCATTTCCTTCTTTTGATCGTCCATCGCGGATTTTTCCTGCAAGCCTTTCTCAAACATACTCACCGCCATGTCGTGCATACCGCGTTGCAGAAAACATTGACCCAAATAATTCAGCGAGCGCAGCCGATGGCCCGGGCTGTTTTGCGCGCGTTGGAAAGCGTGGATGGCCTCGTTCACATCGCCCGCGCGGAAGAGCCATTCGCCCAGCTCAAAGCGAAACTCCAGCATCGTGGGATAACGCTCGGCGCGTTGCCGGCTATTCTCCAGCATAAAGGCATCACGCTCTTCAACGAGCCGCGCGCGCTCGGCGGCTTCGTGTGGGTCATCAGCATTGAGCGCTCGTAACTCAAATTCAAATCGCGCCTCATGTGCTTCCGCAACGGCTTTGTCGATGGCCGAATCTCCCACCGGATTTTTTTCCAACACCCAGTCGTAATATTCGAATGCCCGATCAAAATCATGCCGCTCCACGTACAGCCGCGCGATGTCCACCGCGAGTTTGTAGTTTTCCGGCTCCTCCTGCAGCGTTTCCTCCATGTAATAAATCTTTTCCTCCAACACATCCTCGGAAGTGTAATCGCTGGGAACCGACTCGGCCTCCTCTACGTCTTTCTCCATCATCTTTTCGTAGCCACCGCGATAAATCGTCGCCTTCGCCGCCGTGTCTCGATACGCCTGTTGAAGATAGATATCATCCGGATTCAACCGTGACAATTGCGCCATCACCTGCTCCGCCTGATCGTAATCTCCAAGCATCTCCAATGCGTCGGCCAATTCCTGTGTCAACTTATTGTCCTTTGGGCTTACCCGTTTGAGCAGTTGCAAAGAGGAGATTAATGTCTGCGGATAATTCAACGCTTTCGACGCCTTCACAATCACCCGATGCCCCGAAGAGTTTTCCGGATCCGCGCACAAGATTTTCTCCGCGTGCACCAGCGCGCCAAAATTATTTTTTTTGCTCAACGCCAACTTCGCCTGTGCCAGATGATGCGCCGTCGTCGCGACCGCCGCCATCTTGGCCAACCGCCCCGCGTCCGCGTGCTTTTTCATCTGCGCCGCGCGCAGCGCCATTCGGCATTCGAAAAACGACGGATCCTGCTCAAGCGCCATGCACAGCAGTTCCATCGCGTAATCAAAATTCTTCTTCTCGACGCAGTCATACCCCTTTTCCCAGAGCTGACGCACCTCCCCGCCTACCGCTGTATGATCCCTTTCCGGCATAGATTATAAATAACTCACCCTTCCGTACCGGCACAGTATGGCAATCATCCCCGCAAATCAATCCTGCACTGCCCCACAGATTCGCCTTGCCAACACCCCGCCGAAAGGCAATATATCCGCCCCCGTGCGCGAGTGGCGGAATTGGTAGACGCGCTACCTTGAGGTGGTAGTCCTTTCGGGGGTGGAGGTTCGAGTCCTCTCTCGCGCACCATTTATTTCTTTAATGGAGCAACGGCAATTC
>CAUZWB010000358.1:0-3264 GCA_963583525.1 Verrucomicrobiia bacterium
TCAAACCACCCCGCACCGCGCTCCGCCCATTCGTCCACGCGAAACCACAGCGCCACCGTGCGCGGCTGGCCCGACGACCAAACCAATTCGTGATCCGCCCGCAACGAAGCACCCGCGTTCATCAAAATCGCCCGGCCCGGTTGGTCAAAGCGATCCGCCGTGGCGCGCGTCCAGTTGCCGCGCGCGTCAACGCCATTGCCGCTGGCATCATGCAAGTCGCCATCGAAACGCCAGTGAACGAGCAAATCCAATTCCTTAACGGACGCGGGCCAGAATGCCCAGCCCGCCACCAGCGCCAACACCGCCGCTGCGGGCCAAAATAATCTGCTGCGTTCACGCACGGCCACCGCGCGGCCGCCGTCGGCGATGCGCTCCAAATCCGCCGCCAATGCAGCGGCATCCGAATACCGTTCTTCCGGCGTGTGAGCGCAGGTTTTGAGAATCACTTTGTTGAGTTCACGCTGCGCGGCGGAGGGGTTTTCACTGCGCATCGACTTGGGCAGGGCTGGAAACGATTGGCGATCTTCGCCCGTCAACGCCTCGTACAGCACCCGCCCGAGCCCAAAAATATCCGCCGAAGGTTGCCCCGCTCCTTCGCGCGGCAAATAGCCGTGCGTGCCCACAAAGGCGTCGCCGTCGCTCGTGGCCGACACCATCCCGATATCCGCGAGGCAATAGCGGCCGCGTGTATAAATTAAGTTGGAAGGCTTCACATCCCGATGCACCAGCCCGTGCGTGTGCAAATGGTGCAATGCCCCGGCCACGGTGATGCCGAGATTCAGGCAATCGGCCACCGGCAACCTCTCGATCGATTGCAAATCCGACTGCAACGTGCGCGGCGCGTACGTCACCCATTCCCCTCCCTCATCGCCCGCGCCATCACTTTCAGGTGCGGCCAGTTCCATCACGTAATAAAAAAATCCAGCCGCCTCATTGCGCCCCACCAAAAACAAATCCACCAAGCCCGCCTGCCCGCGGCTGACCTCCTCGAATTGCCGCACGCCCTCGAATTCCCGTTCAAAGGGCACCTCACTTTCAAATCGGTCCCGCTAGATAATTTTCACCGCGCGGTGCGCACCTGTCACGCTGCGCGTCAGCCACACCTCACCGTAGCTGCCCGCGCCAATGCGGCGCAGCAGTTCGTGCTCCGGAATATCCGGCGGCGGCGATGGCTCAGGATTGGTGCCCATCATGTTCCACCGGCTGAAGCTTCGCCCGCCGCGCTAAACGCCTTTGCAGCCGTGGTGATTCTACATCCAGCCGCGCCAGCTCCGCGCCCACATCCGGCATCAACCAGCGATCCACCGCCAGCCAACCCCGCCGCCGCAGCCAATCTTTTACATGCTCAACATTCATCCCTCTTCCTCAAATTTCTGAAGTTCCTTTTTCAAAATCGCGTTTACCCGATGCTTCGTCACGTACACCATCCCCGCGCTCACATCCAGCTGCGCCGCCACCTCCGCCACCGTCCATTCGCGCAGCACGTGACAATGAAAAATCTGGTACTGCCGCGGGCTCACCTGCCGTTTCACCTGTTCCAGCGCCGCCTGCAAAATGTTGCGGTGCCATTCCTCATTCCAAATCCCCTCCAACTCCGGTGCCTGCGTCCCATCATTCCGAGCCTCCATCGCCTCGCCGTACACATCCAGCTTCCGTTGCTGCCGGTATTCCTTGCGATAAAACATCGCGATCTTCGTCCGCGTAATCGCGCACAACCAACTGCGAAAACTCCCCGGCCGTTCCCGTTCAAACCCATCAATGCTTCCCGCCACCTCCACCACCGTCTCCTGCACCACATCCTCCGCATCCGCCTCCGCCAACCCCGCCCGCCGCGCCACGTGATAAATCAACTGCCAATACTGATCAAAAAACACCTCCCAACTCGCATGATCACACACCCCCCGCAGCCGCTCCACCAAGCTACTCCGAGTCAATTCTGGCACCGGCCGCTGTTCCTCAATCAACATCGTCTGCCAAAACACTGCCCTGAACACCAAAAATCTTACAGATTTTTAGTAAGAATCCTTGTGTGCAAAGCAGTTCGTCACTGTTGGGATGGTATCCGAATCCGATAAACATTGGGTCTTTGCCAGCAGCATCCCACCTAGAAAACAATCCGTACCAAACCGAAAAAATCGAAAAATGGAACCAACTGAATATCAAACTTCGTGTCCAAACTGTAGTGGTAACATCGCTTATGCTATTGATTACGAAGGTCACTCTATCGATTGCCCTCATGGTTGTGGCGCAACTGTGTTGTTATCATCACCACAATGGCAACCTGAAGAATCATCACCACAATGGCAACCTCAAGATCACTATCAACCAGTTGTCGCAGAAGAAGATGAGGAAGAATCTGATTGGTCGATGGGGATCAAAATTTTCGTTGCAGTAATACTAATCCTAGTCGCCAAGGACATGTTTTTTGATGATTCAACATCTCCCGCACCGAATACCGGCACACCACCTCCTTCTAACTATAACCCTGCCAACTCTAATGAACCTCCAAGAAAAACGATCAATAAAGACGAACGGTTGGCTGACTTGAAATCAAAGCTCCTAGGAAAAAAAGTTGAAGAGATTGTTGCAATAATGGGCAAACCATACGAAGTAGGCCAAGGTGGAAGAAATCTAATGTATCAGATAAACGAGGAGGATCCGATCACTGGGGCAGTGTACAAACATATTCAAATAATAATTGATGGGGACAGTGGGAAGTGCTGGATGATTGGTATAGGTCACACCGATTTGCGATGAATAGTAGGTTTGAAGTAACAGATTTTTTGCTAATGCACCTCGCCTGCGTTAAAGAAACGCTCCACTTCGATGGCGGCGTTTTCGACTGAGTCGGAGGCGTGGCAGATGTTTTCCATGCTGGTGGTGCCCATGTCGCCGCGGATGGTTCCGGCGGGGGCTTTGGTGGAATCGGTGGGGCCGAGGAGATCACGGATGGCGGCAACTGCGTTTTCGCCTTCGAGAACGAGGGCGAGCACGGGGCGGGCGCTCATAAATTCTACGATCTCGGGGAAGAACGGGCGGTCGGCGATGTGGGCGTAGTGTTCTTTGAGGAGATCGTCGGTGAGGGCGATAAGCTTTGTGGCGCGGATTTCGAAGCCGGCTTTTTCAAAGCGTCCGATGACTTCGCCGGCGTGATGGCCGTCGAGGCAGTCGGGTTTGAGCAATATGAGTGAACGTTCGATAGCCATAATTTTTCTAATTTCGGGGGCGCACTAAAGCAGTTTTGGCGGAGGTGAGCAATGATGA
>CAUZWB010000359.1:0-3260 GCA_963583525.1 Verrucomicrobiia bacterium
TGTAGCAATTCTCCTTACCCCTTGGACTCAGGCCAAGCCGCCGAATGTTTTGTTAATCATGGCTGATGACATGGGGTATTCCGACCTTGGTTGTTACGGTGGGGAAATCGAGACACCGCATCTCGATGGTCTGGCCAAGAACGGTCTGCGATTCACCCAGTTCTACAACACCGCCCGCTGCTGGCCGTCCCGGGCCGCCTTGCTCACAGGATACTACGCCCAACAAGTGCGTCGGGACAGATTGCCCGGGATCAAAAGAGGGAATCGACCGGCTTGGGCCCGCCTTCTGCCCGCAATGCTCAAGCCAGCCGGCTATCGCTCTTATCACTCGGGTAAATGGCATATCGACGGCTTGCCTTTGGCTGCTGGCTTTGACCGTTCCTACTACATCAATAACCATGGTTTCTTTCGCCTGAAATTCCATTATCTCGATGACAAAAGACAGCCGGCCACACCGATCAGTCCGAAGTTTTATGTCACTGACGCCATCGCCGACCATGCCGTCGCCACTTTGAAGGAACACGCTGATCAGCATACTGACAAACCCTTCTTTCACTACCTCGCCTTCACCGCACCGCACTTCCCTCTTCACGCTCTGCCCAAGGACATCGAACGTTATCGCGAACGCTACCTTCAGGGCTGGGATAAAATCAGGATGGCACGCTGGCAAAAGCAGAAGAAACTGGGTCTCGCGGAAGGTGAACTTTCAAAGGTCGAGCGTAAGGTGGGCCCCCCCTATCACTTTCCCGACGCCTACAAGACACTCGGAGTGGGCGAAGTGCGTTATCCCGTGCCATGGGATAGCCTGACCACTGAGCAAAAAGCCTTTCAAGCCGACAAGATGGCTGTCCACGCCGCCATGGTTGACTCCATGGATCGGGCGATCGGACGGGTGCTCGATCAACTGCGGACCATGAAGGCCTATGACGACACTCTTGTCCTCTTTCTGTCCGACAACGGTGCCAGCGCCGAGCTCATGGTGCGGGGCGACGGGCATGATCCGAAAGCGCCGTTGGGCTCAGCCTTCACGTACCTGTGTTTGGGCGCCGGTTGGTCAACCGCCAGCAACACGCCCTTCCGCCTGCACAAGACGTGGGTGCACGAGGGCGGCGCGTGTACGCCGCTGGTGGCGCATTGGCCAAAGGGGATTTCGGCGCGCGGCGAACTACGCCAAACCCAGGGACACGTCATCGACGTGGTGCCCACCGTGCTGGACTTGGCGGGGATTCCCAATGCCTATCCCAGCCCGAATGCGCCTGCTGGTCCGGGCCGCAGTTTGGTGCCCGCTTTTTCCAAAGACACTGCGTTGAAACGCGACACGCTTTGGTGGGCACATGAAGGCAATCGCGCAGTGCGCGTGGCGGATTGGAAATTGGTGGCGGCAAAGGGTCAGCCGTGGGAGTTGTTTGATCTCTCCAAGGACCGCGCTGAAACGCGCAATCTCGCCGGTCAATTTCCGGCCAAGGTCAAGAAGCTCGAACAGCTCTGGCAGACGCAAGCCGATCAGTTTGCCCGCGACGCCGGTTGGGCTCCGAAATCCAACAAGTAACCGAAGAAGTTGCCCGTGCGCGATTGACCTCTCGCCGGTTTGCGGCTTCAATCGCGCCGAACCATTCTCATGCGAAAGCTAATTCTATCCTTGTGCGCTCTGATGCTGTTGGCCGGTAGCGCGATGGCGGCCAAGCGGCCTAATTTTGTTTTTCTTGTTTCGGAGGATAACTCGATCCATTACCTGAAGCTGTACGGCTACGGTGCCGCAACGCCGAATATTGAGGCGTTGGCGCGGGAGGGGTTGACGTTTAATCACGCGTTCTCGTGCAGCCCGGTGTGTTCGGTGGCGCGGTCGACGTTGGCGACGGGGATGCTCGCGCCGCGCGGCGGGTTTCAATACCACCGCAAGTCGTCGCTGGCCACGTTGCCGGCGGGATTCACGCCGTGGAGCGGGGTGCTGCGCGAGGCGGGCTATTACACGGCGAACAATGCGAAGACGGATTATAATTTCGCTCATAACATGAAGGCGCTGTGGGATGCCTCGTCGCGCAAAGCGAGTTGGCGCGATCGCGCGAAGGGCCAGCCGTTTTTCTTTTTGCAATCGTTTGCGCAGTCGCACGAAGGCTCACTGCATTTTCCACAGCGCGTGATGGAAACGCAAAAGACAACGCACGATCCCGCGAAGGTGAAGCTCGCGCCGTATCATCCGGACACACCGACTTTCCGCTACACGCACGCGCGTTATCTCGACCGCCAACAGGTCATCGATGAACAAATTGGCGCGGTGGTGAAACAGCTCGCGGCGGACGGCCTGCTGGAGGACACGTTTATTTTTTACTTTGGCGACCACGGCGGCGTGTTGCCGCGCGGCAAGGGTTACGCTTACGAGAGTGGTTTGCACGTGCCGTTGGTGGTGCGCATCCCGAAAAATTTCGCGCATCTCGTCGACCACAAACGCAACACGCGCACCGACGGCTTCGTGAATTTTACTGACTTCGGCCCCACCGTGCTGCACCTCGCCGGCCTCAAGCCGCACGCGCTGATGGACGGCAAAGCCTTCCTCGGCCAAGGCACCACCGCCAATGAACTCGCCGCGCGCAACTCCGCCTTCGGCTACGCCGATCGCTTTGATGAAAAGTATGACCTCGTCCGCACGATGCGCATTGGCAAATATTTTTATATGCGAAACCTGCAGGGCTTTTATCCGGACGCGTTGCAGAACAACTACCGCTACCGCATGCTCGCTTTCACCGAATGGCGCGAGCTGTTCAACGTCGGCAAGCTCAACGCCGCGCAAAGCCAGTTCCACCAACCCCGCCCCGCTGAGCAACTTTACGATGTGGAGGCCGATCCACATCAAATCCACAATCTTGCCGCTGACCCAAAGCACGCTCTCGTTTTGAATACCCTCCGCACGGCATTGAACAAAAAGCTGCGCGACATCAACGACCTTAGTTTTTATCCCGAAAGCCAAATGGTCAAAGCCGCCCTCGGCAACGGCGTCGCTTACGGCAAAAAACACAGCCAAGAAATCGCGCACCTCGCGGACATCGCCGACCTCGCCCTCAAACCGTTCGCAGTCGCCCAAAAGCCCCTTGCAAAAGCAATGGCCTCGGCCAACCCGTGGGAACGTTATTGGGCCTGCACCACCGCCGCCGTCATCGGCCAACCCGCTAAGCCCCTCGTGCCCAATGCCAAGAAATTGCTCAAAGACAAAAACCTAATGGTCAGAATGCGCGCCGCCGAATTTCTCGGCAGCATCAAAACCG
>CAUZWB010000360.1:0-3251 GCA_963583525.1 Verrucomicrobiia bacterium
CTACGAGCGCACACAGGCCCAGCGGTCGGCACACCACCACGTCGGCCACGATCGCGGGCACGGACTTTCCGGAACCCGCCGGATTTGCATTTGCTTTACCCGCCAGCAGAAACATCGCCGCCAGCCCCACCACTAAGTATTTATTCATGCGATTCATATCAAACCTCCTTGGAGCTTTGATACGCTTTTTCTCGGAAAAGTCAACCACACGTTGCCAACCGACGCGGTTGCGCTTGCCTTGGGCACGGCGGGCGGCTACACCTGCGTGGTGGAGCAAACGGGCCAACCAAGGCAAACCGAACGAACGGGCGAAGTGCTGTGCCACCTGTCGCCGTTGGTATTGGTGGTGGGCATTCCTTTGGCGAACGTCATCGGGCCGCTCATCATTTGGTTCATCCGCAAGGAAGCCTCGCGAAGCGTCGATCGTCACGGCCGCGCGGCGCTGAATTTCCAAATCTCGATGACGGTTTATTTCGTGGCGTTGTTCATCCTCACCCAAATCCCCCTCGGCCCCGTGACCACGCTGGGGCACATTGGCCTGCGCGCTTGGACGTATCTGAACCTCATCCTCATCCTGCGCGCCACCTATCAAGCCACCAAAGGCGAGCTGGCGGTGTACCCGCTTTCCATTCGCTTTCTGCCCCAATAAGCAACAACGCCGACGCCGCACAAAGCTTGCGCGGGGGTGGCCAAGGCGATAGCGTTGCCTTATGTCAACACCCACATTAATAACACTCCCCGCATGCGTGGCCCTGTTGGTCGCACCGTTTTTCACCCCCAACCTTGATCGCTCTGGAACCGGCCCCGCCGGATATGGAAAAGCCAGGCGAACATCACCAGCATTTGAAAATGATGGCCGGCACTTGGGATATGAAAGCGAAAATTTTCGCAGTGCCCGGCCAAGCGTTGGAAGCCATCGGCGTAGAGGTGGCACGCATCCATCCCGGAGGCTTCTGGCTCATCAGCGATTTCACCGGCACTGCGGGTAGAATGAAATTCAGCGGCCACGGGGTGCTTGGCTACGAGGCGCATAAGAAACGCTACACCGGTGTCTGGACCGATTCCGTTGCGAGCGTGATGCTCATCTCCGAGGGTCAGTGCGAAAAAAACGGCCACCTCAACACGATGATCGGCAAAGCCTACGACCCGATGACAAAGCGGATGATTACCTACCTGCAAGTCACAGAAATCAAAGACGCCAACACCAAGATTTTCAAAATGTACGACACCTCCGGCAAACGCAAAACCTTGATGATGGATGCCGTCTACAAACGGCGCGTGGAAAAAATCATTAAGGACGCCAATCCCCTCGGACACTTCACCCACACCATTAGGCAACTCGGCGGCCTTGACTCGCCTTATTATATCAATGGTCCGCAACAGGCACGCCCGCCGGATGGTAGGTTTAAGCCCGGGACGTTTGTTCGGCTTGTGCGCACCGCCGGCAGCTACTCCGTCGTCAAAAGCGAAACCGGCATCACCGCCCACGTCGCCTCCGCGTCGCTGAAGAAAATCACAAGGTGACGATTTCAATCGCCTCCACCGATCGCAAATCGTAAGTTTCGCCCATGCGAGTTGGCATCATTGGTGGGGGACTCATGGGACGCGAAGCGGCGTCCTGTTTCGGGCGGTGGTTTGCGCTGCAGAATTTTCCTGTAAACGCGGAGCTGACCGCCGTGTGCGATCTCCGCGAGGACTTGCTCGAGTGGTTCGCCCAAGTGCCCACCGTACAGATCCGCACGCGCGATCATCACGAATTACTTGCCAGCGAAAATGTCGATGCCGTTTACGTCGCCGTGCCACATAATCTACACGAGCAAATGTACTGCGATGTGCTCGCCGCCGGCAAAGATTTGCTTGCCGAAAAACCCTTCGGCATCGACCTCGCCGCCGCCCGCCGCATCCGCGATGCTGCAAATGCCTCCGGCCGCTTCGTGCGCTGCAGTTCGGAATTCCCCTTCGCCCCCGGCGCACAGCGGGCCATCGATTACGTGCAATCCGGCGCGCTCGGCCGCGTGCTGGAAATCCATTCGGGGTTTTTGCACAGCAGCGATCTCGACCCGAACAAACCCGCCAACTGGAAACGCCACTCCAAAACCTGCGGCGAAATCGGCGTGATGGGCGACCTCGGGATGCACACCGTCCACATCCCCTTCCGCCTCGGCTGGAAACCGCAGCGCGTTTTTGCCCAACTCCAAAAAGGCTTCGCCCAACGTCCCGACGGCCAAGGCGGATCCGCTGAATGCGACACGTGGGACAACGCCACCCTCAACTGCGATGTGACCATCGACGGCCAAACCGTCCCGATGCGCCTCCAGCAAAAACGCCTCGCCCCCGGCCAAACCAACTCGTGGCATTTCGAGGCCATCGGCACCGAGGGCGGCGTGCGTTACAACACCCGTGACGCCAACACTATTTTCATTTACGAAAAAGAAAAAGGCGGCTGGACCCGCATCGACCTCGGCCACGCCATGGCCTTCCCCACAATTACCGGCGGCATTTTCGAAGCCGGCTTCCCCGACCTCAACCTTCAAATGTGGGCCGCCTACGCCGCCGAACGCGCCGGAGAATTGGGCGATCGCTTCGGCTGCGCCACCATCGACGAAGCCATCGCCAGCCACGAACTCTGGGAAGCCGCGCTGAAATCACACGCGGAAAAAGCAGTGGTCGACCTTTAGTCGTTCAAAAACACCACGTCCTTTGATTCCAACCGCAGTACTTTCGGCAATGCCTTGGCGTCGAGGCGGAGGACGAAGCGGTGTTTGCCGGAGGTAACTTTTGCGGTGAATTGATTGGCCGTGCCCAGCGATTTGCCGTTGAGCCACGCTTGGGCTTTCATTCCTTTGGGCATCGAAAAAGTTGCGTTGCCCGTTTTTTGGATTTCGAATTTTGTGCCGGCGAAGATGTGGACGAGGCCAACGTTGCGGCCGACGCTGGCGGTTTGCGCGATGTCGACGGCGGGCAAATCGCCATTCACGCGGGCGGGCAAAATTTTCCAGCCCGCGCCATTGCCCGCGCCGAGAATGTGGTTGGACCATTTCTTTTCAAAATCCGCCTCGACGATTTTATTGATGCCGTATTGTTCCACGCGATGTGTGCCGGGGAGCAAACGCCAAGTGCGGGCGACGCCGGTTTGGGTGGCGTCGAATGGGCCCGCTTTGCCGAGCTCGGCGAGGAAACGGTAGAGGTGCAGTTGCTCATCCTCGGCGAGGCCGGTGATGAGGCCGGGGGTCATCATCGAAACGGGGGCG
>CAUZWB010000361.1:0-3241 GCA_963583525.1 Verrucomicrobiia bacterium
CCTGGATTTACCTCCCACGTTGGATTTTACTTTTACCGGTGGGGGTACATTCGAATCATTGACCTTGTAGGATGGATTACCATTAGCATGGGCCCACACCTTCTTGTCGCGGTTGGCCACCATCACATCGATCATATCCAGCTCGTGCATTAACACGTCGCGGTTGGTCTGTCCGTCTACAAACTTCAGTCCGGAACGGCCACCCCACACGTCGTTGCCGTCAGTAGCACGGTAGCGGTTGTGCCAGTGCCAGTTTTTATCCAATACGGCAGTGCGGATACTTTCCACCTGCTTGGTATTTGAAGAAACTTTCAGGCCCATCAGCTTGCTTGCCAGATGTTGTGCGATCAGCTTGTTGCCGAGGCTATTGGGGTGAATGCCATTGATAGTAAGAGGCTCCTTGTTTTTTGAGTAGAGCATCTTGGAAGCGTGGAACAGATCAACATAAGGAATTTTGCGTACGGCTGCAGCCGCTTCGGTGGCTCCAGCATATTGCATAAGGCGGGCGTTGTTCGCCTTGCCATTAGGCAGATTTGGATCGTTCAGATTCTCGTGCGCAATCGGCGAACAAAGCACAATGCGCGGTGCTCCCTTGCCGCTGTAGTTTTGCTTTTTAGTATCGTCGATCCACTTCATTAATTCCTGAGCGAAGCTTGCCGGGTTTTTGTCGTATGACTCATTATATCCCCAGAAGGCGATGATCACATCGGCCTTGGAGATCTTCAGATATTCGTGTGGGTTAATGAACCCCCTGTTCCGTGGACGACTGTTCACCTTATCGCCAGAAAAGCCGTGATTCCTGAACACCAGTTCGTGTTTGGGCAACGCGGCCTGCACATAGCTTTCCAGCCAGCCGTGATGCTGCATGCGCTCCGCCAGCGTATTGCCGAGCAGTACGACGTGGTCGCCTTTTTTGAGTTCCAGTTGAGCCGCATTAGCCGCGAAAGTCGCCAATGCAAAGATGCCTGTGATCAGAATTTTCTTCATAAAATGTGAGGGGTCTTTTTGCCACAATCACCGGATTTCGTCCAGCAAAGTTCCGTGGCGGCTTGAGTGGACGCAATTATTCCGGCGCCCATTCACGCGCCGTGTGTCTTACTGGCCATAAATCTGCAAGTCGTGAATGCTCCAGTAAAGGCCTGCGGTGGAGCCGGTTTGGGTGATTCGGATGTGCTTGGCTTTCACGGCGTCAAAAAATATTTCCACAAGCGGTTGCGTGCCTTTGCCTTTAGCGACAGGGGTGGCCCATGTTTTTCCGTCCATCGAAACGGTGACTTCGTAGCCGCGCGGATAATCGCCGGACGAACCGGCGGCATCGAGGCGCAATCCGCTCACGGCTTTGGCAGCGGGCAGTTCAACTTGGAACCACATCCCCGGGCGCATCGGCGTGGCCGTATCGTAGCGCGTGCCGAGATTGCCATCCACCGCGCTGCCTACTTTGCCGCTGTTGTGGCTGGCGGTGAGCTTCCACTTTTTTCGCTCGGGCAAATACTGAGGCACCGCTTTGCGCAGCGCATCAATCGTCCACGGCTCCTTCCGGGCCGCCGTGGCTTTGCGCGCCTTGGCCACTTGCGCGGGCATGATGAAGGGCGCGCGGTTGCCGAAATTGTTGCGCACGTAGGAGAGCACCGAGGCCACCCACGCGTCGTCATACGATTTCATCGGGATCATTTGGTTTAAATAAGTTTTCCCATCCACCGGCCCGGTGAGCCCGTGCAGCACCACGTTGATGGACATTTCGGGATGGCCGAGGATGGTGCGATTGTTCACAAACGATGCCGCCATTCGGTCGCCTTTTTTCACGCCCGGCGTGGCGGCGGGAACCATCGCGCCTTTGCCCTCCTTGCCGTGGCACGCAAAACACAGGCTGTGATAAATGCCTTCGCCTTTTTTGAGCACCTTCGATTGTGCGACCGTGTACTTTGGCCGGTTAGGTGCCGGTCGAGATCGGATTAATTGTGAAGCCAATTCCTGCACCGCACGGCTGTCGTTTTTTATTTGTGCAGTGGCAAGCCATTCCTCCCAATCGGCGATGCGAAGGTGTTTCGCGGTCATCAACGCCTGTAATGCCACCTCGCCGTTTTTATCCTGCGACAATTTTTTGATGTCACTCACCAGCGAATCATTGCCGGCTTTGTATAGCGATTCACTCACGCGAATGGCCGCCGCACGCACTTGCGGATGTTCATCCGCCATCGCCTGGCGAATGATTTTTTCATCGGCCAATGCCAACCCTTCCAGCGTCCAGAGCGCGTGCATGCGGGAGAGGTATGTTTTGCCGTCGGTCACATTCTTCGCCAACGTCGGCCCCACGCTTTCGTCCCCCTTGAGGATGAGCAGTTTTTGCGCGGTGTCGCGCCACCAGCCGTTGGGGTGGCCGAGGTGGGCCACGAGTTGGGCGGGTGTTTCCTTGAGCATCTTCGGCTGTGGGCCGGGTTTGTGATCCTTGTGAACGAGCCGCCAGATGCGGCCGCGGCCAATGGCTTTGTCGAGCTGATATTGCTGTACCACCTTGCGGAGATAGGAGCCTTGCCGCACCCAGTTGCCTTCCTGAATGATGCCGCGATACATGTCCACTATATATAAGGTGCCATCGGGGGCGGTCACCGCGTTGATGGGGCGGAAGTAGGCGTCGGGCGTGCGGATGAATTCGGACTGCTTGTGCGGATTGCTCAGGAGCGACACGCCGCCGTCGTTCTTGATGACCGTGCGGCGCACGAGACGGCCGACCGGTTCGCCGAAGAAGAGGTTGCCGTGCAGTTCCTTGGGCAGCCGGTCGCCCCGGAAAATTTCCTGCCCGCAGGTCGCGGTGAAATGGTTCAGCGTTTTCTCCTTCGGCCGAAAGCGCCGGTTACCGCCCTGCACATCGGGGATGGGCACTATCGGATAAACGATTCGATAGTCGCCCTCAAACTGGTCTCCCGTGTTCAACGCGCCATAAACAATCGGCACCTGAAAATTCAACGGGCCGCGTTCGCCGCCGGCGTTGACGTACCAAGGCTTGCCGTGATTGTCCTGCGTGAGACCCCATTGGCCGCCATTGTTGGCCGTGCCCTCGCGGCGCACCGTGCCGGTCTTGGGATCGAGCCGCAACCGCCAGGCGTTGTACGTGGTGTACAGCCAGTTATCCATGCTCCAGATAAGGCCGCTGGGTTGATGCTCCAGATTGCCGCCGCGCGGGCCGCCTTTGTAAAAAAGCTTCTTCTCATCCGCCACGCCATCGCCGTCGGTATCGCGATAG
>CAUZWB010000362.1:0-3240 GCA_963583525.1 Verrucomicrobiia bacterium
GAGGGTGTTTAGCTTGGCGAGCGAATCGAGAAGTTGGCGGCGGCCTTGCGGGGTGTCGCCAGTGGGGTCTTTCAAATAAAGAACGGGGTTGCTGCCGGAACGGAATTTGACGCCCTGATGGTTGCTGGGCAAAAAGCCGCTGCCCCACAGGCGCGCGTAAAGGGGTTGGGCCTGTGGATCGGTGACTTTGCTGTGGAGCACCACAAAGGCCGGGAGGTCTTTGCTGGCACTACCTAGGCCGTAGCTTGCCCATGCGCCGAGACTGGGGCGACCTGGTTGTTGGTGACCGGTTTGGAAAAATGTGATGGCGGGGTCGTGGTTGATGGCCTCGGTGTGCATGGAGCGAATGAGGCACATGTCGTCGGCGATTTTATGATGCCACGGGAGGATGTCGCTGATTTGCGTGCCGCTCTGGCCGTGGGCACGGAAGGGGGAGAAGGACTTTGCGGCGGGGAAAGTTTTTTGGCGCGAGGTCATGCCGGTGAGGCGTTGGCCTTTGCGAACAGAGTCGGGCAGGTTTTGGCCGTTGAGTTTTTCCAGCGAAGGCTTGGGGTCAAAGAGGTCGACCTGCGACGGCGCGCCGCTTTGGTACATATAAATGACGCGCTTCGCTTTGGGCGCAAAGTGGGGCACGCCGGGCAGTCCGGACATGAGGTCGGGCAGGGCGGGTTTGGCCGGTTTTGCGAAAAGGTCTTCGTTGAGCAACGAGGCCAACGCGGCTGTGCCGATGCCGGTTGCGGAGTGGTGAAAGAAATGGCGGCGGGTGGTGTTCATTAGTTAATTTTTCGTAATCGTTTCACTCAAATTCATCATCGCCCGTGCCACCGTCATCCACGCAGCGTGTTCAATGGCGGGCAGGGTTTCGGGGGTTTTAGATTCACCGATTGCCAAAAGGGCTTCGGCGGCTTTGGGGTTCTGTTTGTAAAAGGCAAAGCGTTCGGTGTAGAGGCGTTGGAGGATGGCTTGCTCGCGGGGGTTGGGCGGGCGGGCGGTGATGACGCGGAAGCCGTGGGCGATGCGGGCTTTCGGATCTTGGGCGGCGGACATCATTTGGGCGGCGAGTTGGCGGGCGGCTTCGACGAATTGCGGGTCGTGCAAGAGCACAAAGGCTTGCAACGGCGTATTCGTACGGCTGCGGCGCACGAGGCAGAACTCGCGTTCGGGGGCATCGAAAGTGGCCATGGAGGGCGGCGGCACGGTGCGTTTCCAGTAGGTGTAAAGGCTGCGGCGATACAGCGCCTCGCCTTTGCCGTGCGGGTAAGGCTTTGATAATCCGGGGCGATTGTTGAGTTCCAGCCAAAGGCCCTTGGGGTGATAGGGGTAAACGCTGGGGCCGCCGATTTTGTCGAGCAACAGTCCGCTCACGGCGAGGGCGTTATCGCGGATGACCTCGGCATCGAGCCGATGGCGCGGGCCGCGGGCGAGGAGGCGGTTGTCGCGGTCGCGCGCGAGCAGTGCCGCGGAAGCGCGGGAGTCCTGTCGATACGTGGCGCTGGTGACGATGAGTTTTTGCAGCGCTTTGATGTCCCAATTGTTTTTGGTGAATTGAACGGCCAACCAATCGAGCAAATTCGGATGGCTCGGCCAATCGCCTTGCGTGCCAAATTCCTCGGTGCTTTTTACAAGACCCTCGCCAAAGAGGCGTTGCCAATCGCGGTTCACCGCGACGCGCGCGGTGAGTGGATGTTTTCCATTAACGAGCCACCGCGCGAGGCCGAGACGATTGCGCGGGGCATTCTCTGCCATCGCGCCGAGTGCGGCGGGGGTGTTGGCGGAAACTTCCTCGCGCCGTTGATCGTATTGGCCGCGTTCGAGCACGAAAGTTTTGCGCGGCGTGGCCATATCTTGCATCACCATCGGGCTCGGGCCGTTTTTGGGTTGGGAATCGCGCTGGGCGCGGAGGGACTGGATTTTTTTATGAAACGCTCTGGCGTCTGCGGGCGCGGCGGTGGCGAGGAAATGGTTGCGCAATTGTTGAGCTTGCGCGGCGGTGCGTTTGGCAATCGGAACGGCGGCGAGGGTGGGGATAGTGTTGCGGTCAGTCAATTCCGGCTTGGGGGAATCGGTGAAGCCGATGCGGAAGCGTCCGATGCTGTGGATCGAGCCGAAGTTAAAGCGCAAACGAATTTCCAAATCCGTGCCGCCTTCGAATCCAAACGGTTTGTCGGCGATGAAAACGGCGATGCGGTTTTCCTTTCGAGTAGGGCCGTCGACGGCCCAGCCGGTGTTGGTGTTGCCGTCGATGGTTTTGGCGATGTTGTAGCCGTTTTGTGAGAAATCCGCGAAGGCGCGTTTGAATTTGATTCGTTCGCTTTGCCTTGGTTTGCCGCCCTTGGCGGGGTGGGAAGTTTCCGCCTCAAATTCGCCGAGCACAAAATTGGAATTGAACGCGCGGCCGGCGCCGTTGTGCGGGAGGCTGGGGTGGGTGAGGCATTCGAGTCGGATGGCGGTGAGGCCAGTTTGTTGGGTGTGCAACTGGAGCGTGTAGGTTTCGCTGGCGGGTGAGTTGCCGCCGACGAGGGTGGAGCTATCGGGGAGCGGCTTGAAGGTAGTGCCTTTGCCGCCGGTGGTTTTGGAAGGTTTATGGGTGGCCCACATTGGCGGCTGGCGTTGGGTGGCGATGGTTTTTTCCCATTGGAGCTGCGCGGTGGCGATGGGTTTTCCCAGTGCCTTCATTTTTTGTTCCGCAGCGGTTAACTCGGCGATAAGTTTTTTGTTTGATGCAGCGGGCACTTTTACGTTGGGCGTGAAGCCGCTATTGCCGCGCTCGGGGACTTGGTTGAAAAAGGCGGTGAACTGATAAAATTCTTTTTGTGAAACGGGATCGAATTTGTGGTCGTGGCAGCGGGCGCAGAGGAAGCTCATGCCGAGCCACACTTGGGCGCTGGTGGTCACGCGGTCGATGACGTATTCGGTACGGTATTCTTCGTCGATGATTCCACCCTCGATGGTGATTGGGTGGTTGCGATTGAAACCGGTGGCGATGCGTTGTTGCAGCGTGGCGTTGGGCAGGAGGTCGCCGGCGAGTTGTTCGATGGTGAATTGATCGAAAGGGAGGTTGCGGTTGTAAGCGTTGATGACCCAATCACGCCACGGCCACATATCGCGGTGGGTGTCGTATTGGTAGCCGTTGGTATCGGCGTAGCGTGCGGCATCGAGCCAATAGCGGGCCATGTGTTCGCCGTAGCGCGGCGAGGCGAGGAGGCGGTCGACGGCGTTCTCGAATGCCTTGGGCGATTT
>CAUZWB010000363.1:0-3235 GCA_963583525.1 Verrucomicrobiia bacterium
TTTCTTCTTCAGACTCGGTGGCGGCGCTGGCGAGGGTGGTACGCGTGCGTTTTTGAGTGGGGCCGGCGAGGACGCCTTCGTGGGGTGTGGCGGCGCGGAGTTTGGGGCCGAAGAATCCGGTGCGGCGTTGGAAGACTTCCAGTAAAAATAAAATCAACGCCGCGAGCACCAGCCAAACGGCGAGCGGCAAGTGGCGCGGTTGGCGCGGGAGGGTGTCCCAAATATCCGCCAGCGCGAGGCGCGCTTGTCCGTTGGAGGCGTGGCTGAGTCCGGCCAGCGTGAGGCGGCCGCGATTGGGGTGGTCCGGTGCGAATTCCGGTGAGTAGGGCAGGCAAACGGGCGCGAGGGTTTGCACCAGATTTTGGCCGAGATCCACGCTGCTCAGCAACGTCTCGCCGCCTTGCAAGGGTAAGGTGGCTTCGAGCAGATCGGCGGTTTTCCAGTTGAGATGGCCGGAGGTTTTTTGCGGCGCTTCGCCGGGGAGTCCACGCAGCGCGGTGAGGCGCGGGCGCTCGGTAATTTGCCCTGCGCGGGCGGGATCCAAGTGCAGTTGCACAACACAAACGCCATCGCGCACTTCCTGCGTGAGCAACATGTTGTCCGGCAATTCCGCCGGCCGCCCCGCCGCCCAGCGCGCGAGGGTCGCATAAAAATCGCCGCCGTCGTTCCATTTCGCAAAGTCGCCCGCGTAGGTGCCATCCGCTTCGCCGGTGAAACACACCACGCGCCCCGCGCCCACTTGCCACCACGCCACGCCGGGCGCGTTGTATTCGTCCTGTGTCATCATTCCAACGCTGGCGCGTTTGCGGGCGTATGTGAGATTGTAGCCGCCCAACGCCGGTGGTGCCCATTGCCCTTGCGCGCCGAGCGTGCTGAAGTCGGTGAGAATTTTCACGGCGGTGGCTTCTTTGATGAACGTATTGCGCGCCACGGCGAATGTGTCCTGCGCGAAGATGCGCGGAATTTCCGTGGGTCGATCGGTGAAATAAACATTCCCTTCACCAAGCTTGGCGATGTCTTTCAATAAATCTGCGTCCACATCCTTATCCGTGCCGAGGCCGATGACACTGATGGTAATGCCGGCTTTGCGCATTTTGGCGACGAGGTTTTTGTAATCGCCCGGCTCCTCAGAATCCTGCGCATCGGAAAACAAAATCACGTGCTTGTTCGCCGCCTTGGCGCGCTGCAGCATTTTGGCCGCCGCCTCCAGCGCGACGTACACATAAATACCGCCGCCGCCCGGTTGGATGCTCAGGATTTTCCGCCGGAAAAAGGGCGTTTGATTTCGCTCCGCGGTGTCCAGCCGCAGCTCGATGTTGGGCGCGCTATCCACGGCGATGACGCCGAATTCGTCCGTGGGCGAAAGCAAATCCAGCACCTGTGCTGCGCCGAGGTTGGCGAGATCCATCTTGGTTTTGCCGCCGCTCACGCCCATGCCCATCGAGCCGGAACGATCCATCAC
The DNA here is from genome assembly GCA_963583525.1 of Verrucomicrobiia bacterium. Classification (GTDB taxonomy): domain Bacteria; phylum Verrucomicrobiota; class Verrucomicrobiia; order Limisphaerales; family UBA1100; genus JACNJL01. The sequence continues at coordinate 1,463 of CAUZWB010000363.1, forward strand.
CACCACGATTGCCGTCTGCAATTTGCGAATCTCATTCCGCCGCTCGAGCGTCACCGGCAGGATCGGTTCGATGGGCGATTGATAGTAGCCGCCGGGCGCATAGGATTTTTCGCCGCCGGTCATCATTAAACCCGAGCCGGTTTCGCGCACCCAATCGCGCAGCGCTTCCATCCCATCGAGCCCGAGGTCGCCGGCCATTACGTTTTCCAAAATCACCGCCGACCAACGCGACATTTCTTCGAGGCTCCAGTTGCACTGCGCCGGTGTGCGTGCCACGAGAGTTGCGCCGCCCTTCACGAGCAACCGCGCTAGCCCGCTCTGCGCGCCGAAGTTGGAAACCAACAACAACGGCTTGCGCCCGCGCACGCCGACCAATGCGCGCGCAGTATTATTTTCCGGGATTGCATCGGCTGCATTGGCACCATCGCCGATCGCGCGAATGGTGAGCGAGTACGCCGCCGTGCCCGGAAGCGAAGGGCGGTCGCGAAAAAGCAGGCGCGATAAACCCTGCGGCACCTCGCGTTTGCCCGCGGCGATAACCAAATCGTGCCGCCGCAATTCGTACGCAATCTCCTGTGCGCGCGGTGAAATCACCCAGCCGGAAATCATAAACGCCTGCCCCGGCAGTACATCACCCGGCGCTTGTAAATCGCGAATTGCCAAATCCGTTCCGCGCGCGCGGCTCATCCAGCGGTGATCAATGGCAATGCCGCGCCCCGCCGCGCGGGCGGCTGTTGCTGCCGGATCACTCCCCGTCCAGTGGCCGTCGGACAACACCAAAATCCGCCCGCCCTTGCCCGGCGGAATCAACGCCAACGCGCGGTCCAGCGCGTGCGCGAGGCGCGAATGTTGGCCGTCCACTTTGCCGGTGAAATCGTCCAGCCGATCCACGCCCGGCGCGAGTTCAATCCCCGCCTCGCGCCCGAAGCTCACCACCGCCAGCCGGTCGCCCGAACCCATTTCATTGTGCAACTGCTTGATGGCCTCGAGCTGATCCTCCTTTGCGCGCGCGGGCATCGATGCGCTGCGATCGGCCACCACCACCAAAACGCCATGGCGATCCGCCAGCCGCACCGCCGGTTGCGCCATTGCCAGCACCAAGAGGCCCAGCGTGATGGCGCGCAAAATATTTAGCCCGCGATTGGGCAACGGCCACGCCACCAGCGCCGCGCCCAGCGGCACCCCCAACAACAACCAAATGGGAGCGAGTAGCGTCATTTTAAGTACGTCCCCGCTGGCGGGCGATCATCCACAAATGCGCGAGCGCACTCGCGAGCGCTAGCAGAATGAGGTAGGGCAAAACCGATGCATATTCGAAACGCACTTCTTCTTCCGTGCCCCAACCGCCCCACTTGCCGGTGGTGGCCGCCGAAAGATTGGACTCCGCGCCGGCCAAAAAATTAACCGCAAACTGTTCCCGCAGACGATTTGTTTGCGTGCCGGAAACCACCGTGTAGATGCCCGGCTGCCCGACAGGCAAACGAATTTCCCCGCCGGGCACATCGAGTTTCAGTTCCGTTTTGTTGGGGAAAGTGAGCGACGCGCTTTTGCCGCGCGCGCGGTACGGCACCTCCGCGCCTTGGCGCAGATTGTATTCCGGCAAACCCGCCTGCGCCCGCGCGCGCCAGCTCAATAAATTCCAAAATAATGCGGGCCATTGCGGGGTGTCCTGCACGGTTGATTGGCCGGGGGCAAAATACAGCGTCAACTGCTCGCGTTGGCGGCGGTCGGTTTGGGTAGTGAGCAGCGGCACATTGCCAGCGGTGATGATCG
>CAUZWB010000364.1:0-3226 GCA_963583525.1 Verrucomicrobiia bacterium
ACGCATGGGCAAGGAGCAACAACACGCCAAGCTGAGTGTCACCGACGGCAATGCTTCCGCCGAGGCAGTTTGTTGGAATACAACTGAAAAGGATTTACCTGAGGGTCGCTTTGATTTGGCGGTGGAACCTTCCATAAACACGTGGCGCGGGAAGCGCTCGTTGCAGTTGAAGATTCTCGACTGGCGACCCGCCGCTGGTTAGGTTGCCACATGGTTTCAGCCGTCATCGTCGCCGCCGGAAGCGGCACCCGCATGGGTGCGGACAAACTTTTCCTTGAGGTGGCCGGGCTGCCCATCGTGGGTCACACTTGGCAGCGCTTTGATGCGCATCCGGCAATTGATGAAGTCGTGCTTGTGATCCGCGAAAATTCGCGCGCCGAGTTTGAGGCTTTGGCCAAACGGCTTCCACTTCGAAAACCCTTCTGTTTTGTGGGTGGCGGTTATGAGCGGCAGGATTCTGTAAGTAACGGATTAGGCGCGGTGCATGCGGATTGCGAGCTGGTCGCCATTCAAGACGGCGCGCGGCCTTGCACACCCAATGAGGCAATCACGACCACCATTTCTGCGGCCAAAGCGGGTGGGGCAGCAGTGACCGCCAGCAAAGTGGTCGATACCATTAAGGAAGCGGACGGCGCCGGCATGATTGCTCGAAACGTGGACCGCACCCATTTGTGGGCAGTGCAAACTCCACAAATATTTATGGCGGATGTGCTGCGCAAAGCAATGGCTGCGGTGCGCGCGCAAGACGCGGATATTACAGATGACACCTCAGCGTGTGAATTGATTGGCCAACCGGTGACCTTGGTGGATTGCGGTGCACCCAATCCCAAAGTGACCACCGCGGGCGACTTGTTATTAGTCGAAATGTTGCTTCGTCAATAAACCCTCCTTGCCATTTTGGGCCTGCGCCCTAGGCTGCCGGCCTAATGAGACAGCGAATTTTCACCACCATGCTCGCCATCGCGTTGGGCGTAAATCTTTACTTGGGCGCGCGCCACCTTGCCTCCAGCGCCGAAGTGCGCGGCAAAGAGGATGTTTACGCCAACATGGAAAAATTCACGCGCGTGCTGGAAACCGTGCGGCGTGAGTACGTCGATGAAGATAAAGTTGCGTATGAAGATCTGGTGCAAGGCGCGTTACGCGGGATGATCCAAACGCTTGATCCGCACAGCGAATACATGGATGCCAAAAAGTATGGGGCGTTGCAATCGGATACCATGCAACAATTTGGTGGCATTGGTGTGGTGGTAAGCATGCGCGATAATTGGCTCACCGTAGTGGCACCCATGGACGACACGCCGGGCAGTCGGGCCGGGTTGATGCCGGGCGATCGCATCATGAAGATTGGGGATAAACCTGCAAAGGGCATGACTCTCAACGACGCCGTGGGAGTGATGCGAGGAAAGCCCGGCACAGATGTAACTGTGAAGTTTTATCGGCCCTCTACGGACAAGGATTTAACATTCACCTTCAAACGCGAGATCATTAAAACCAAAAGCGTGCGCGACATAAATGGCGCGGGCAAATTTGATCTGCTGGAACACAAGATTGGCTACGTGCGCCTTTCTGGTTTTTCCGAAAAAACCGCTTCCGAGTTGGAAACGGCTTTGGTGAAAATGGAAGAACAAGAAATCAAGGCGCTCGTACTTGATCTGCGCGATAATCCCGGTGGTCTGCTGACTCAATCTGCATACGTCACCGAAAAATTTGTGCCAAAGGGGCAGATCGTAGTCACCACCGAAGGCCGAAAGCAAAGACAACTCGATAAGCTGGTCGCAAGCGGTCGGTTTAAACAACGAACATTGCCAATCGTAGTGCTAGTTAATGGCGGCAGCGCCAGTGCCTCTGAAATCGTTGCCGGCTGCCTGCAAGATCTTGACCGCGCGGAATTGGTCGGCATGAAGACATTTGGCAAAGGCTCGGTCCAGAGCATTCTGCCGTTGCACGACGGCTCCGCATTACGGCTCACCACGGCCAAATATTACACTCCCAAACATCGCACCATTCACGGTAAGGGCATTACGCCTGATCACGTGGTGGAAATGACCCCAGAACAAATGGGTCACCTCGCGCTGCAACGCTCACCCGGCGGGCTGGAAACCCTTTCAGAAGAAGAACGCAAAAAAGCCAAGGCCACGGAGGATCTTCAGTTGAACAAAGCTCTGGAACTCCTCAAGGCCAAGCTCAACTGACGCTCATGCGGCTGCTGGCCATTGAAACTTCGTGTGATGAAACCAGCGCGGCGGTAATCGTCGATGGGCGTGCGGTGAGCACGGTGGTATCCTCGCAAATCAAAATCCACTCCGAATACGGCGGCGTGGTGCCCGAGCTGGCGACACGCGAGCATCTTCGAAACTTGCAACCGGTTGTCCGCGAAGCGTTGCAGCAAGCCAACATGGAGGCTGACGACTTAGACGTCATTGCCGCCACGCGCGGGCCGGGGTTGCCGCCGGCGTTAATGGTCGGCTGGAAAGCCGCGCAGTCAATGGCATTTGCATTGGGTTGTCCGCTGATGAGTGTGAATCACGTGCAGGCACATTTGTATTCGCCGTGGTTTGTGGGCGAACCTCCGGTTACCGATTGGGGAAACTTTCAGCCCAACCTTTCCCTTATCGTTAGCGGTGGTCATTCGTTATTGGTGAAGGTGATGGCGCCGTTGGATCATCAAATCTTAGGTAGCACCCAGGATGATGCCGCCGGCGAATGCTTCGATAAAATCGCCAAGCAGCTTGGTTTGGGTTACCCCGGCGGGCCGGAAGTCGATCGGCTTGCGCGCGGCGGCAATCCATCCGCATTCAAATTTGCGCGGCCGATGCTCAATCAACCCAACGATGACTTCAGCTTTAGCGGCTTGAAAACTTCGGTCAGATATTTTCTCGAGAAAAACCCTGAACTTGCCGCCGACAACGCTCGACTACCCGATCTATGCGCCAGTGCTCAAGCCGCGATTGTGGAGGTGCTGGTGAAAAAGACACTGCGCGCCGCCAGGCGTGAACGCGTGCGTTGCCTTACTTTATCCGGCGGCGTGGCGTGCAACAGTGAGCTTCGAAAACAGTTGCGGGTAATCTGTGATGAGAATGAATTCGTCCTGCGCCTCGCCTCGCCGGAATTGTGCACAGACAACGCCGCTATGATCGGGTTATTGGCGGAGAAACAGTTTGCCGAAGGGATTGAGCCAGAATCGATGGAGGCGGATATTCAGCCCGGGATGTCACTAAAGAAACGC
>CAUZWB010000365.1:0-3222 GCA_963583525.1 Verrucomicrobiia bacterium
CGCTCGCGGGCCTTCAATTCCGTCTCCACGCCCCCATCGCCCTGCGCCTTCATCCACGCCTCCAGCTTGCCGCGGAGGCGCTTGATGTGCGGCTCGCTGCCGGTTTGGCCGGCCAGATTGCTCATCTCCAGCGGATCGGTTTTCAGGTCAAACAACTCCACCGCCGGCCGGTGATGATAGGCGTGCACCAACCGCTTCGCCGTCGCGTCGCCCGCCGCAGCCTTGGCGATCATCGACTTGAAGGCTGGCGACTTGGTGCAGGCATTGGTGAACTTGCTCTCATGATTCAGGTTCAGGATCAGCTTATAACGTGTGTCGCGCACCGAGCGGATCGCGTAGGCATCCGTGCCATTGATGATGCCGCGCGTGGTCATGATGCCGAAGACATGCTGCTTGTGTTCAGTCGCCTTGCCGCGCAGCACCGGCAGAAAACTGCGGCCATCCAGCGGTGCAATCGGCTTCCCGCCAGCGGCGTCGACCAACGTCGGCGTCACGTCCACGTACTCCACCATCGCGTCCGTTACCGCACCTGCCTTCACCTTGCCCGGCCAACGCACGACCATTGCCGACTGCAGCCCGTGATCGTAACAGGTCCATTTCGCAAATGGAAATCCGTTGCCCTGTTCGCTTACCACCATCACCAGCGTGTTGTCTGCCAAGCCGTGTCGATCCAACAGCCCCACGATCTCGCCCACTTGTGAATCATAGTAAGTAATCTCCGCGAGGTAGTTTGAAAAATCAGAGCGCATGCGCGGCGTGTCTACGATGTACGGCGGCAGCTTTACCTTCTCCGGCGGATACGCCGAGGCGTCGCCTTTGTTCCACGGACTGTGCGGCTCGTTGGAGCACGCAAACAAACAAAACGGCTTGCCGCCCTTTGCCGTTTCGGCGAACAGCCGGTCGATGTATTTCATGTCCGGATTTTTCCCGCCGCCGAAATTTTCAAACGGAAACACCGCGCGCGGGTTGATGTGCGTCTTGCCCGTCTGCGTCACGCGATAGCCTTGCGGCCGCAGATGATGCACGATGCTTTTCACGTGCGGATACGCCCGCGTGTGGTTCGGCCACGCGCCGCTCTTCACCGGATACAGCCCCGTATAAATATTATGCCGCGTGGGCGAACACATCGGCGCCGCCTGAAAACACCGCGTGAACCGCATCCCTTGCGTGGCCAGCTTGTCGATGTGAGGCGTCTTCGCCTGCCCGCCATAACAACCGATGTCGCGAAACGTGCAATCGTCGGCAATGATGAAAACGATGTTCGGCTGGGCGGCCTGAGTGATTGGCGTCAGCGCGAGCAATAAACAAAGGAAAATCTGCTTCATCATTAGGAGAAACCGCAGCTTGAAGGGATTCCGGCCGGGAGGCAAACCATTCGTCAGAAGGCGAGCCACTGAATCCGAGTGACGACTAATCGCCAAAACAAATCAGCTCCTTCAGCGTGCGGGCGTACAGATTCCCGTTGGCGTAGGTGAGGGAGGAGAGGGACCACGTTTCACCGGCGGGACCGAGGTCGCTGAGGGCGGCGAGGGCGGTTTCGTCCAGAGTCTTGGCGTTCCAGTTGATAACGTAAACGGTGCCGGCCATCGTGGGCCAATAGATGCGGGGGCCGACAACGATGGGCGGGGCGGCAGTGACGTGGCCCCAGCCGCTGCCGGCGTTGCGCTTGTCCTGCGTGGCGAGAAAACCGTCGGCGTTTTTCATGTCGTTGGGCAAGTGCTTGTCCCAGAGGAGCTCGTCGGGCCGACCCTTTTTGCGAACGACCTGCGCGGGCACTTGCAGGTACTCGACCTTGCCGGTGGAGAGTTGGACGCGGCCGATAAGAAACCCTTTGTGGGAGCGGAAGTAGTGGTAGTCGCCGACGATGAGATTGGTGAAGTAGGTGAAGGACTTGCGGCCCTTGGGAACGGTTTGGTTTTCGAGGGTGACGTACTTGCCGTCCTGCCAACGCGTGACCGTAACGCCTTCGACGAGCGATTGCTTGCCGCGCGGCTTGCCGGTGGCTAGGTCGAGGACACCGTGCTCGCCGTTGGCGAAATAGTAGGCAGCGTCCTTCTTGAAGGTGGTGTTCTGGTGGCAGGGATATTTTTCGATGACGGCATCCCAGATGGACTTGCCGTTGGCAGCATCCACCAGCGACATCCCGTAAGGTTCTTCCGGCGGCTGATGGCCACCGCCGCGGCCGGTCAGAATCACGCGGCGGCCGTCGGGCAATTTGCCGATCATGGATTTGGCATGCACGCTGGTGCCGGCCTCGGCCTGCCAAACAAGTTTGCCAGTGGCCAGATCGTAGGCGCGCAGATGGGTCCAGTATGGCTTCTCGCGGCCATACTTTTTCGCGCCGGCCTTGGTGGTGGCCTCCACGGGCAGGTCGTACGTCGCCGCGTGCATGAGGATGACCTTGCCGTCGTGCAGGATGGGTTCGTGCGCCCGGGCGTGATGGCGACCAAAGGGTGTCCAAGTGTGTGCCCACAATTCGTTGCCGTCGTAGTCGAAACATTTGATGGTGCCGCCGACATTGGTGAAGACCACCCGCTTGCCATCGGCCACGGGTGTGGCGGCGGTGTTGTCATTAAACAGGCTGGAGAGGTCGGTCGTGCGTGTGCCGGGGATCGTGCGCCGCCAAAGTTCCTTGCCGGACTTGGCATCGAAGCATAAGCCAAGAATGTCCCGGCCGAATTCAGCATCGGCCTTGATGGGTTCATGCGATGTGACGAACACGCGCCCGCCGGACACAATCGGCGTGCCCTGTCCCGTGCTGGGTAACGGAACGCGCCATTTCACCGCGCGTCCAGTCGCGCCGCTAAAGTCCGTCGGCGCCTCGCCTTGCGCGATAAAATCCCCATCGTGCCCGGCGGCCTGTGGCCCGGCAGCGAAAATATTGATGACCCCAAAAAACGTAAGTAATGCGAAAAATAATTTCATGCCAGTAGTTCCTTAATCACCTTCCCACCGAATTGGCTGAGTTGTTTATAGCGGCCGGCGTGGAAGTGGGTAAGCTTGTTGTTGTCGGTGGCACCGATGATGCAGCCTTTTTTCACGCCTCGCCCGGCCATCAGCACAATTTATATTCATTGAGATTGATCAACTGTTTCAGTTCTTTTCACAAATTTCCGGATACTGTTAGCCCATGCATCGGCAACGTACACTGCACCATCACGCCCCACTGCAATATCGTGACCCAGATTTTTCGCATCCGATTCCTGCGCGGCGTCGAATGAA
>CAUZWB010000366.1:0-3222 GCA_963583525.1 Verrucomicrobiia bacterium
AACAAATGTGACAAAGCCGTGGACGCCAGTAAAGAGAAGGTTGATTTGGCAAGGCGGGTATCCGGAAAAGAGACGACCATAACGCGCTTTACCAACAAGGATGGGACTGTAACCACTGAGCTTTGGAAGGTGAGTGGCGGTGGCCATGTGACCCCACCTACTGCTGAAGCGCGTGAACGCATTATCAAGTGGATGTTGGCACAGTCGAAGTAATGTCTTTTTAAATTTACTTTGTGTTATTAACCGCCCAGTCGTCGTGAAGTTTTTTTAGGCGTTGAGTAATTGCTGGATTGGCTTGGGCAAGGTTCTTCATCTCGCTAACGCTCTCTTTCAAGTTCACGAGAAACAATTTGTCCTTGGTGGTTAAGGGAGCTTTGTTGCTGGTGTCCTGTGGGTTGCCAATCAACTTCCAGTCACCCTGACGTACTGCCCAGCGCGGCTGTCGTCCACGTCCTGTCTGCCAATGCAATACATCATGCGGTGTCTTGGCTTTATCATTTTTGATTACACCCACAATGCTTTTGCCGTCGATATTCTTTTGTAACAGCTTGGACCCTGTAAGCTCGGCAATGGTTGGTAGCCAATCGCAGCCATGGGCAACCTGATCTCGTACTGCACCTTCTGGTAAACTCCCTGGCCAGCTGATGATTGCAGGTACACGCAAGCCTCCTTCAAACATGGAAAATTTCGCCCCGCGATAAGGGCCTGAACTTCCACCTCCAAAATGAGCGCGTTCTTCGTGGCTATGGCCATGATCGCTCTGGAAAATAATGATCGTATTCTTACGCAGTCCAAGCCGATCCACTGTGCCGATCAGTTGCCCTATCGCCTCATCCTGCGTGGAGAGAAACGCAGCGTAAAGATTGCGGGGGTAGGGGAGATCTTTGTAATGCTTGAGCCATTTTGCATATCCCTGATATGGGTAATGTGGCGTGTTCAAGGCAAAATATATGAAGAAGGGTTTGTCTTTGTTTTGCTGGATGAATTTCCCGGCTTCCGCAGCCATGAGTTCAGGAAAGAATTTACCGTCCTCAAAAACTTCTTCACCGTTACGCCAGAGATCATGCCGATTAGGGCCCTGCCAATAGAAGAAATGGGAGTAATTGTCGATACAGCCGCCCATGTGTCCGAAGGAATAATCAAAGCCCTGATTATTAGGCATGGTCTCAGGAGTGTACCCCAGATGCCACTTGCCAATGTGGGCTGTTTTATAACCACCTGCTTTCATGGTTTCAGCGATCGTGACTTCACTGGCGGCTAGGCCGGCTTTGCCTTTTGTGGAGCCGGCATTGCCTGGCATGCCGGCGCGCACCGGATAACGGCCTGTTAAAAGTCCGGCCCGTGAAGGGGAGCATACCGGCGCCGCCGCATAAAATTGTGTAAAACGCACACCGCGCTTAGCCAGCCCATCCATATGCGGCGTGACAAGGTCTTTCGAGCCGTAGCAATTCAAGTCTACGGAACCTTGGTCATCGGTATAAATAATGATGACATTCGGTTTACGAGCGGCGGCAGTAAGAGAAAGTGCGCAGAGGATCAGGAGAAACAAAGTGATTCGCATAAACGAATTCTATCACGCCACAGAATTTGGACGATAAAAAAACGCCCGACTGTTCATCGGGCGTTTGAAAATTTTATTTCGCGAACCGGTTATGCGGTCTTCAGAGCGGCCACGCGTTTGCTGAGGCGGCTTTTACGGCGGGAGGCGGTGCGTTTGTGCATCACGCCTACCTTCGCGGCTTTATCTAACGCGCTCTGCAATTTTTGTAGCGTCTCGGTCGCTTTAGCTTGGTCGCCGGTGGCGGTTACTTGCCGCAGCGTGCGGTGGAGATTAGAGATGTTCTCTTTCACTCGCACATTGTGCTCGGTCTTGCGGCCGGTTTTGCGTGAAAGATAATCGCGCCGCCAAGCGAGGCGTTCCTCGGGCTTGCGATCTTTGACCTTGTTGATTTTTATGTTTACCGGATTAGCCATACGAAAAGGGAGCGGGAAACTAGCCGAACCAGCGGGAATGTCAACGGCTTTCTCAACTTTTTAGCACGCCGGAAACTGCGGCCCAAATATCCGCTTGCACGGAATTGAGCGGCCGATCGGCGTCGATGGCGCAGATGCGATCCGGCTCGGACTGCGCAAGAGCGGCATAACCGGCCTCAATTCGCTGAAAAAACTCACGATTTGCGGACTCAAAGCGATCCGTGCCCCGTCGATTGGCACGGCGTTTTTCACTGGTTTCAACGGAGACTTGCAGCAAAATCGTCAAATCCGGCCGTGTTTCGCCCACGGCAAAGTCGATGATCGATTGCACCCGCGCCGCATCCAGCCCGCGCCCCGCGCCTTGATAAACTGTGGTGGAATCATAAAATCGATCGCACAAAACCACCTCGCCCGCGGCCAAAGCGGGCCGGATGACCTCCCGCACAAGCTGTGAGCGGCTGGCGTTCATTAGCAAAAGCTCGGCCTCGGCAGTGAGGTTTTTCGGGCCGTGCTTGAGCAGCTTGCGAATCTGTTCGCCACTCTTCGTGCCGCCCGGCTCGCGCACCACGCGCACGGCGTGTCCCTCTGCTTGTAAGTGTTCGGTGAGCTTGTGGATGTGCGTTGACTTGCCGCAGCCTTCGGTGCCTTCGAATGTGATGAAAATACCACTCATATTATAAGCGCTTCAGTTTCGCCCCTTTAGCCGTGTCTTCAATCGCCCACCCTTTCTCCGCCAACTCATCCCGGATCGCATCGGCGCGGGCGAAGTCCTTCGCCGCGCGCGCTTCGGCGCGTTCATCGAGCAGTGCGGTGAGTTCCGTTGGCGCTTCCTCTTCGGCTTTGCCCACGCCGAGCACGGTGTCGATGCGTTCCCACGCGGCTAATTCGGCGGCGGCGGTGTCGGCGTCCATTTGGTTTTCGGCCAAGCGACGGTTGCAATCGCGCACCCAATCGAAGACCACGCCCCATGCGCTGGAGACGTTGAGGTCGTCATCGAGTGCGGCGGTGAATTTTTCAATTACTTCCGCTGATGGCTCGGCAGTGACGTCGCCGGCGTCTGCTTTGGCGTCGCGGAGCTTGGCGACGCATTCATCGATGCGGGCCATGGCGGTGTGTGCGCCGTCGAGTCCGGCCATGGTGAAATTGAAGGTCTCGCGATAGTGGGCACTAATCATGAGTTGGCGCACTTCACGGCCGTCGTAGCCTTTGTCGATGAGATCGCGCAGCGTGTAAAAGTTGCCGAGGCTT
>CAUZWB010000367.1:0-3218 GCA_963583525.1 Verrucomicrobiia bacterium
CATTCAGTTCTCAACCGGTGGCGGCCAGTTCGCTTCCGGGCTGAATGTGAAGGACGCCGCCTTTGGCTGCATCGTCCTCGCCGAGGCCGCGCATCGTTTGGCGGAAAAATATGACGTGCTCATCGGTCTCCACACCGACCATTGCCAACCGGAAGTCGCTGCCGATTTTCTCAAACCCCTCATCGCCGAAACTGCCAAGCGCCGCGCCGCTGGAAAGGGAAATCTTTTCCAAAGCCACATGCTCGACGCCTCCATTTTGCCGTTGGAGGATAACATGAAAATCTCCAGAGAATATCTTGAGCTGTGCGCCGCCAATGAAATCATCCTCGAAGTCGAAGCCGGCGTGGTGGGCGGCGAAGAAGACGGCTCAGCCGGTAGCGACGACACGCCCGCCGAAAAACTTTACACCACGCCTGAGGACATGCTCACCGTGTACGAAAGCCTTAACGGCCTCGGCCGGTATATGTTCGCCGCCACCTTTGGCAATGTGCACGGGGCCTACAAACCCGGCGCGGTGAAGCTCAGCCCCGAGATTCTTAAGCAGGGACAGGACGCGGTGATCAGCAAACACGGCGAGGAAGCGAAGTTCGACCTCGTTTTCCATGGCGGCAGTGGATCAGAGAAAAATCAAATTAAAGAGACCCTCAACTACGGTGTCATCAAAATGAACATCGACACCGACACTCAATACAGTTTCACCCGCCCCATCGCCGACCACATGATGACCAATTACGAGGGCGTGCTGAAAATCGACGGAGAAGTCGGAGTCAAAAAGGTCTACGATCCGCGCTCCTACCTGAAGAAGGGCGAAGAAGCGATGGCCGCTCGCCTTGTGGAAGCCTGTGACGATCTGGAGAGCACCGGCAAAACAATCGTCGGCACGGTATAATTATTTCGGCAAGCACTCCTTCAACAATGCATCGCGCCGCTTCCGCAAATCGTTGAATAGCTTCGGATGCTGCGCCTTGAGATTCGCCTTCTCATGCGGATCCTGCGCGAGGTTGAAGAGAAACTGTTCCCCCTTCGCCGTCTCCAAAAACTTCCAGTCGCCCTGCCGCAGCGCTGTCCACTCACCGCGCTTCAGCTCGGCATGTGAGCCGGTGTGCCAGAGCAATTCCCGTGCTGGCATCGTCTTCTGCACGCCCGTGAGAAGGCCCGTGATGTCCTCGCCATCCAGCTGCCGCCCATCCACATCCACCTTCGCCAGCGCACAAATCGTCGGGAACAAATCCAGCGCACTAAGTACCGCATCACTCGTGCTGCCGGCCTTGATCCGGCCCGGCCAACGCATCAGGCAGGGCACGCGGATGCCGCCCTCAAACAGTGTTGCCTTCTCGCCACGGAACGGCTTGTTGCTCCCACCAAATTCATAGTCGCCACCGTGGTCAGTCATGAAAATCACCAGCGTGTCACGTTCCTGCCCGTTGGCCTTCAGCGCTGCCAGCACGCGGCCAACGCCGTCGTCCAAATTCACCACCTTCGCCGCGAACGCCCGCCGGATGGGATCGGTGATGTGCCCGACGCGCGACAAATCCTTCGGGTGCGGCTGCATGATGTTCACCGCCAGTTTCTTGGTGGGATCCCAACCCTTACCAAAGTGCGGCGCGTTGTAGGCGAGATGCAGAAAAAACGGCCGCTCTTTTTTTTGCCGCTTCAGAAACGCCACCGCCTCGTCGGTGATTAGTTCCGTCGCGTAGCCGTATTCGTCCACGTGTTTCTCGCCGTGATACCAGTCGCGTTGAATGCCGTAGCGCATCGTGTAAAAATCAATGCACCCGCCCGTGTGCCCAATGAATTCCGCGAACCCATGCCGCGTGGGCAGAAATTTTTTGCCGCCGTGCCCGAGGTGCCACTTGCCGATCAACGCCGTGTGATATCCGCCCTTGCGCAATAACGCCGGAAACGTGACTTCGCCCTTTTGTATCCCCCGTTTTTTATCCCCGAGAAACATCAGCGCGCCCAACAACCCGTCGCGCGACCGCGTCGGGAATTTCCCCGTCAACAACCCAAACCGCGACGGTGTGCAAATCGACGACGCCACATACCACTGCGAAAACTTCATCCCATCCCGCGCCAGCGAGTCGATGTGCGGCGTGGCGATCTCACTGCCATAGCACCCCACGTCATGCATTCCCTGATCATCGGTGAAGATCAGCACGACGTTCGGCCGTTCCGCGGCGGGCAACATCAACGCCAGGCATCCAGCCAGTATTAAACTCCATCGTATCATAATTCTTCAGTCACTCCGTCCGGGCGCGAAACTGGTCAGCACGATGGCTGATAATGTTGAGCTGATCAACCCCCAGCCCGGCCTTCAGCGTGTCAAGATTGAGCGTCTTAATCTGGGGATGCCCCTGCACGCCAAGGTCACCCCAACCCATGTCATCAGTCAGGAAGATCACAAAGTTTGTTGGCTTATCCTTCGCTTGAAGATCGAAGGCAAACCCCACCAACGCCACCACCGCAATCATCAATAGAATTTGCTTCATGCCCGCCACCCTACGCCTCACCGGATCGGGTGTAAATGCTGTTGGAAGGAGAAGGCGGAAGGGATGAGCGGGTTACTTCGTAGGGTTGCTGTAGATTTTGCACTTCGGTAATGCCTTTTGCAGTTCAGCAATCTGTGCCTTGGTGAGGTTGGGGTTGTTAATGAGAGATATCACCTCTAACTGCGTGAGCTTCTCCATACCCATACGGACACCACCTTAGGAGACACCCGAGCATGGGAAACGGGGGGGATTGCAGAGCCGTTACCATACAAATGTGAGTTTGTGTGGCAACAGCAACCCTCGCTATTGTTTGCCACTTATTGAAAGGATGTTCGATTGCGTTGACGCAGGAAGGCAACCCGACGTCAGCTTTGCCTACTTCGGCACACCGCGTTTCGCTTCGTTTACTTCTTCGATTGATTTGAGGATGTTTTTCTTCCAAGTACCCTTCAACTTATCGGGATTGGCGCGATCCAGAGTCTTCAGAGCCTCATCGAATTGACCGCGTTTTGTTTGAATCCGGGCAATCCCCTGCAGCGCATAAAATTGATCCGATCCACCGATGCGTTCGCGACCGCTGACGATAGCATCGAAGGCTTCGTAAGCGCGGGCGTCGTCGCCAAGGTTGCGTTCCCGGTTCTGGGCAAGCATCAATAACGTCGCGTCACGGTCCTTCCGGTCGCTGGTCCATGGCAGAGCCTTGCTTAGGTCAGTCTCGGCTTTGGCTCC
>CAUZWB010000368.1:0-3208 GCA_963583525.1 Verrucomicrobiia bacterium
CATTGCGCTTGAGGATCTCCTGGGCCGGCCCGCCAAAAGCCTCGACCGCGACGCCATGCATCGTCTAATCGACGGCAAGCGGGTTCTCATCACTGGCGCCGGCGGGTCTATCGGCTCTGAACTGGTACGTCAAATTGCCAACGCCAATCCCGCTAGCCTGTGCCTGCTCGATCAGGGTGAGTTCAATCTTTACACCATCGAGCTTGAAGTGCGCGAGCGCTGGCCCGACCTTAAGGCCACGCCAGTGATTGCTGATGTGCGCGATAGGGCACGCATCACCTCGGTGTTTGATGCCGCGAAACCGGATATCGTATTTCATGCGGCGGCGTTGAAGCACGTACCCATGGTCGAGTTCAATCCGCTCGAAGGCCTTGCCACCAATGCGCTCGGCACCCGCGTTGTCGCTGATGCCTGCCTTGCACACCACGTCTCAGAGATGGTGTTGATCTCATCTGATAAGGCCGTTAACCCGGCCAATGTTATGGGTGCTGGAAAGCGGCTCGCAGAAATATATTGTCAGGCCGCCGATGTTGCGCGGGCCGGCACCCGCTTTATCACCGTGCGCTTTGGCAATGTGCTCGGCTCGGCCGGGTCCGTCGTGCCGCTGTTTCAAAAGCAAGTAGCTGCGGGCGGACCTTTGACAGTCACCCATCCCGATATTGAACGGTTTTTCATGACCGTCGGAGAGGCTGTTGAGTTGGTTCTGCAGGCTGCGGCTTTAGGCCCGGGCCGCAACGATGAAGGCGCTATCTACGTGCTTGATATGGGCGCACCGGTCAAAATTATGGATCTCGCCCGGCAGGTCATCCGGCTTGCCGGCAAAGTGCCCGACGAAGACATCAAGATTAACGTCACGGGCCTGCGGCCAGGCGAAAAGCTTTATGAAGAACTGTTTCATGGAGAGGAGCCGCCGGTCGGTACCGATATGGACGGCATCCTCATAGCCCGGCCCCGCACAGTTGGGCTCGATTTAGTCGCGGGTCAGTTAGACGATCTCGCGGTGGCGTGGCGGCGACAGAACGTGTTTACAGCGCTTAAAATCGTGTCCGACCTCGTGCCGGAACTTACTAGGCTTGCATCGCCGGGCGACCAGGAAAATCGCCTTGAAAGCGCACCGCCATCGCCCCACTTAAAAATCGTCAAGTAATTTGCGTAGACATAACTGCAAAGCGTTTTCCCTATCGAACTCCCGTGCTACACCCCCACTGAATCCTGTTTCATTTTGCCCACCCGCCTTCCCCCGCTTCTGAGGTGACTATGCCCGCTACCGTCGTGCGCCGTGCGCTATTGTCCGTTTCCGATAAATCAGGCCTCGTAAAATTTGCAACGTACTTAAATGGTCGTGGTGTTGAGTTGATCTCCACCGGCGGTACCGCAAAAGCCATTGCCGATGCAGGCCTACCGGTGCGTGAAGTGTCTGACCTGACGGAATTCCCGGAAATGCTGGATGGACGAGTCAAAACCCTCCATCCCAAAGTACACGGCGGCTTACTCGGCGTGCGCGGCAATGTGGATCACGAAGCCACGATGGCAGAGCACGGAATTGCACCGATCGATATGGTGGTGGTGAACTTATATCCCTTCGAAAAGACGGTTGCAGACGGTGCCGACTTTGACACTTGTATCGAAAACATCGACATTGGCGGCCCGGCGATGATTCGTTCCGCTGCCAAGAACCAAGCCGGAGTTGCGGTGATTGTCGACGCGCAGGACTACGGTGAAGTGCAGGCCGACATGGTGGCCAACGGCGGTGCTGTGTCCGACGACTTACGCACCATTTTAGCCGCCCGGGCTTATGCACGCACAGCCGCATACGACAGCGCCATCTCCACTTGGTTTGCCGATCAATTGGGTGATGTGCTTCCACGTTCTGTCACGGTGGCCGGCACCAAGAAACAAGATTTGCGTTACGGTGAAAATCCACACCAACAGGCCGCGCTTTATCTCACCGGCGAACAGCGGCCCGGCGTCGCTACAGCTAAACAGGTTCAGGGCAAGGAGCTCAGCTACAATAACATCAATGACACGGACGCTGCTTTTGAGCTTGTGGCCGAATTTTCCGGCCCTGCGGTGGCGCTTATTAAGCACGCCAATCCCTGCGGTGTTGCCTTGGCCGATGACTGCCTGACGGCTTACAACAAAGCGCGGGCCTGTGATCCGGTTTCCGCCTTCGGCGGTATCGTTGCGCTCAACCGCACACTCACCGGGGAGATGGCCGCGAAAATTACAGAATTGTTCACCGAAGTGGTCATCGCCCCCGACGCTGATGACGACGCCCGTGCCATTTTCGCCAAAAAGAAAAACCTGCGCCTTCTGCTCTCTGGCGACATGCCAGACTTCTCGTCCATCGGCCGCATGATCAAACCCGTTGCCGGGGGGCTGCTTGCGCAAACCAAAGACATCGGCCATATCACGGCGGGTGATCTTAAGGTCGTCACCAAAGTGGCGCCCACGCCGGCGCAAATTGAAGACATGCTGTTTGCCTTTACCGTGGCTAAACATGTGAAGTCCAACGCCATCGTCTATGCCAAGGATGGTGCCACCGTGGGTATCGGCGCTGGCCAGATGAGCCGGGTGGATTCTGCCCGCATTGCCGCGGTGAAGGCGCGCGACGCTGCTAAAGAAGCCGGTATGGAAACCCCGGCCACCATTGGTTCTGTAGTCGCTTCCGACGCCTTCTTTCCATTCACCGACGGCCTGCTAGCTGCTGTGGAGGCTGGCGCGACAGCGGTGGTTCAGCCGGGCGGGTCTATCCGCGATGATGAGATCATTGCCGCTGCCGATGAAAAAGGTCTAGCCATGGTGCTGACCGGCATGCGCCATTTTCGCCACTGATCAAAATCAGGTTACGGCTCGCGCACACCGCGCAGCACATAGAGGCCGATACACAGAAAAACCAAAATGCTGACCATGCCGATGCGCTGGCTGCCGGCCAAGACCGTAATCCATCCAACGGCAAACGGGCCGGCAAAGCTGGTGACCTTTCCTGATACTGCATAAAGCCCAAACATTTCCCCGCGCATGCCCGGTGGGGCGAGGCGCGCCATCATCGTACGGCTAGCTGCTTGAACCGGCCCAAAGAAAATACTCATGGTCAGGGCGGCAATCCAAAACTGCGTCGGCGTTTGAGCCAGTAACACGCCAGTGGATGTGGCAATCAGTGCGACGAGGCTAAGGGTCAGGGTTTGCTTTGAGCCACAGCGGTCAT
>CAUZWB010000369.1:0-3197 GCA_963583525.1 Verrucomicrobiia bacterium
TAATCACCTCAGCTTTTATCAGCCCGAACTGATCCCGAAGACTGACGGCGCATTCGAGAAGCCGGCGGCGTTACTCGCCGAGTTCTCCGACCACTTTGAACACCTGAAGGTATACAGTGGATTGCGAAATCCCGCCGTGCAAAACGGTTTCGGGCACACGCCGTGTGTCGGAATTCTCTCCGGTTACTTTAACAAGCTACGTCGCAAGAACCGCATCTCCATCGACCAGGCGGTGGCCGGGATGCTGGGAAATGAGACGCGATTTCGTTCGCTAGTGTTCCAAGCGGGCGAGAACCTAGATTTTTCCCAGATCGCGTGGGACAAGCATGGGCTGCCCGTGCACCAGATCGACTCACCTCGCAAGATTTTTAACCTGCTCTTCCAGGTCAATGAAAACGAGCAGACCCAGCAGCAGATCCTCGCCGAGGACCGTAGCATTCTTGACGCCGTGTTTCGCCAGGCCAAGTCCATGGAAAAACGGCTCAACGCCACTGACCGCGCAAAGATAGATGAATACCTCACCTCCGTGCGTGAGGTGGAGCAGACCGTGAAACGTCGTGCCTACTGGGCCGAGCGCTCCAAGCCGTCAGTGGATTACGAACTCGAGGACTTCGACCGCAAGTCGGTGGACGATTACGTGGGCACCCTTTTGGACCTGGCCGTGCTGGCATTGGAGACTGATTCCACCCGGGCGGTCACAATACAGATTCCCTTCTGGGAAGGCTTCAAGGGGCCGGACATCAGTGGCAACTACCACGACTTTTCCCACCACGGTCAGAAGCCCGAGAAGATCAAGAAGTTACTGATGCTGGAGCACGCGATCCTCAAACGCATCAGCGGTGCGCTCACCACGATGAAAAAACGCAAGGTGGGCAATCAATCGTTGTTCGACCAGACCACCACACTCCTCACCGCCTCGATGGGCAGCGCCAACGCCCACAACTTTGATGATCTTCCCGCGCTGGTGTTTGATGGTCGCATGAAAACCCCCGGTCACTGGCGGCGCAAGGATACGCCGATGTGCGACCTCTACCTCGGCCTGTTGCAGCAATTCGGCGCCCAACGCGATCGCTTCGGCGAAAGCGCCGGTGCCTTCGACCTGTTGGCGTGATGCGGCGGCGTTGGATAACAGTGCTGCTGGTCTGCACCCTGCACGGGGTCGTCCATGGGGAGCAGGTACTGGAAAAGTTCTTTGCGCAACACTGTGTGAAATGCCACGGGCCTGAGAAACAAAAGGGCAAGGTCCGGCTGGATCGCCCGGTGGACGTATTGTTTGCTGATGGCGAATTGTTGGAGACGGTCGCCTCCATGCTGGAGTCGGGCGACATGCCACCGGAGAAGGCACCTCAACCCAAGGCTGAGGCGAGGGCGAAGGCTTTACGGTTACTCCAGAAACACATCCTCACCCAACGCCCGGTCAATCCCCTGAAGCGGCTCACGCGCGCGGAGTACACCAACACGATACGTGATCTCTTTGGTGTGGATTTTAATTTTAACGATCTATTGCCGCCCGATCATGTGGAGCACGGGTTCGACAAATTCGGCGAGGCGCATTTGATGTCGCCGCATCAGGTGATGGCCTACCTCAAGACCGCCCGCTTTGTGGCCGAGCGGTTATTGCCCGATGCCAAGCCCGAGACGAGCAAGTGGGAGTTTGATGCGCGGCACTTCCACGGCAGCGAAAATTTTGCCGTCGGCGGTGGAGGTGATTACCGCGATGGTGACGGCTTTATTCTAACCGGTTTTCGTCCGTACCGCAGCAATATCCATTTTTCTACAAAGCCTGATGTCTACGAGCGCTTTAAGATTCCCACATTTGGCAGGTATCGTTTGGATGTCCAAGTCGAATCGGTGGATTCCAACGAAGCTGAAATCATTGGCATTAATCTGGGTGATGGTCGTTATCCGACAAGCATCCGTAGTGTCCACCGTATTCCCATGCCACATCGCTCAAAAAGTTTTACGACTGAACTCACACTCAAGGCAGGTGATCAATTGGCCTTCACCTTCGACAGTGCCCGAATACCGGGTAATAGCGCACCACGAAAACATAAAGGTCCAAAGTTACGTTTCACGAAAGTGAAGGTCGCCGGGCCGCTGGTAAAGACCTGGCCCACTACTGCGATGCAGGTCATCTTGCCTAAGCCGGATATGCAGCCGGACGAATTGGTCGATCACTTGGCGCTATTGTTAACTCAACGTCCATTGTCTGCGGAGGATCGCGCAGGTTTCGTTGAAATCGCCACGCGCCAGAAGAAAGCCGGAGCACCACTGGCCGCCACCGCCCGCAGTGTGCTGATCGCGCTATTGACCTCGCCGCATTTTATCTACAAGGCCGAGTCGCCTGAATTGACTGGGGTGGAGCTGGCGCATCGGCTGTCCTATTTCCTTTGGAACTCCGTGCCGGACGCCGAACTGCTGGCGGTAGCCAAGTCCGGTGTCTTGGGCAAGGATTCTTCGGTGCAGGTAGAGCGTATGTTGAAGGACGCGAAGGCTGACCGGTTCATAGACGACTTTACCCGCCAGTGGCTCCAGCGGGACAAGGTGGACGATTTTGGCCCCGATGTTCGCGTGTTCAAGAACGTCCGGCGCATGACGGTCGATTCCATGGGCCGCGAAGGCCGCGAGCTGTTCCGGCATCTGCTCGAGAAGGGCCTGAGCATGGAATACTTCATCGATTCGGATTTCATCATGGCCAATGACCGACTCGCACGCTTCTACGGTTTGCCCGCAGTAAAGGGTGATGCGTTCGTGCCGGTGAAGCTGCCTAAGGACAGTGAACGCGGGGGGCTCGTCGCGCAGGCTGGTTTCCTCAAGCTCACCTCCACCGATTTCGCTACTTCACCCATCCACCGCGGCGCGTGGATTCTAAAGAATCTTTACAACGAGCACATCGAACCGCCCGCCGACATACTGATCAACGAACCGGATATCCGCGGAACCACGACCATCCGTGAGGCCATCCTCAAGCATCAGGAACTCGAGAGCTGCGCTCGCTGCCATTCAAAGATCGATCCCCTGGGTTTCGCCCTCGAATACTACGACCCGGTTGGCCGCAAGCGGCCCGAGTATCGCCACGTACAGATTGTTACCAAGTTGGTGGAACGGGGTGGACGCCAACAATTATTACAAATCCTTAAAACCACGAAGGCGCCGATTGAGTCCGCCATGAAACTGCCCGACGGTCGTGAAGTGCG
>CAUZWB010000370.1:0-3182 GCA_963583525.1 Verrucomicrobiia bacterium
GTACTCGGTTTTCCGTTGCCGCACAAGCGCCTTCAAATCCTGCCCGGTGAGGTGGGCGGTCATTGCGCCGTTGAGTTCCTCCAGTGTGATGAAGAAAATATCCTCCGACTGCTGCAGGATGCCACGTGCGGCAAAGTCATTGCCAATGCCGTTGAACATCGCGCGCACCACGCCGTAAATGCGGGTACGGCAGAAGCGGGTGTTCTCGCGGTTGCGCACCGCTTTGCGCGCGTGCTTGAGCGACCACCGATACACCCAGTAACGCCAACCGCCGAGGTGTTCGCGCACCTGCGCCTCAGCCCGTGTGCGGATTTCCAGTTCGCGCTGGTCGTATTTTTCCAACTCCAACTCGCCGGTGCGCAGGTAGTTGCGCAGGCACACGTACAGGAAAGTGGGGGCCTGATGCAGATCGGTCTCTTCCAGCTTCATTTCGTTCATGCAACGGAAGCCGTATTTTGAAATGTAATCGGCCACACGTGCCTTTAACTCGTCGAAGCCCGACTGCTGCAGTGCCTCATGACAATCTGCGGCC
The DNA here is from genome assembly GCA_963583525.1 of Verrucomicrobiia bacterium. GTDB lineage: Bacteria > Verrucomicrobiota > Verrucomicrobiia > Limisphaerales > UBA1100 > JACNJL01. The sequence continues at coordinate 533 of CAUZWB010000370.1, forward strand.
AGCGTGTTTTTCAGAAGTCCCGGCAAGCCTTCAGTGCGGTTGGCCAATGCGGCCATGCGGATGAGCGCGCGCGTGGGCTCAGCGGACTCGAGATTGCCGTTGCCGCACATCAAGTCGTTTTGCAGCGAATCATCGAGGTTGCCGAGCCATTTTTGGGTGAGCTTTTTCAACAAGCCAAAGTGCACCATGCACAAGTAATCGTTCACGATGGGCGCCTTCCACTCAGTCAACAGGCGCGCCAGCAGGTCCTCGAAATGGCCGTGAATTTCATCGGCTCGCATTCGGCTGTAATCGCGCGCGCGGAATTCGTCGTACACCGTGTGGAAATATTTAAGAAAATCATCCACAAACGATTGGATGCGGAAATGGTATCCGAGAAATTTCAGCCCCGTGAAAAAGCGGCGCACCTTGGAGGAAAGTTTCCCTTGAAACCCGGAGGGCTGGATGCGCTCGGCAATCTCGTCGGCAAGGCTTTCGTCGGTGCCCATCATTGTCTCCATGAACCCGCGGTTGTACTTGAATCCGGGCAGGATGCTGGTGAGCCGGTACCAGTTGAGTAGGTTGTAGTAGATGCGGCCGTGGAAGGAGCCGAGCATGTTGCGCAGCGTGGGGTCCATCCGGCGAATCTCCACCGCTGGCACGCCGAGGATTTCGCAGAACTGCACATACACTCGCCCATATACGAACCGCGCCCACGTGAATGTGAGCGGCAGCGTGATGCCGCCGTAGCTCTCCACGATGTTGGAGTTGTCCCAAATAAATAATTTCCCGGCGGGGTCGGCCATGGGCGTGGTGACGGGGCGGGACTGGAGCAAAACCAGTTCGCCATTGCGTTCGCCCCACTCGATATCCTGCGGGTACTGGTAAAACGCCTCCACCTTCCGGCCGAGTCGAGCCAGCGACTTCAGCTCGTCGGCGTTCAGCACGGGGGTTTCCTGTAAATCCATCGGTACGGCACGCGTCTCGATGCCGCTGTGTTCGGCAGCTTCCACCTGCGTTTCCTTGCGCACGATTTCCTGTTCAATCAGTTTGCCGGTGGCTTTCTCAAGCACAAAATGGTCGGCATCCAGCGCGCCGGATACCAGTCCTTCGCCGAGGCCGTGCACGGCGTTGACAACGCATCGGGTGGGATCCTGAGCCACGGGATCGCACGTGAAAAGCACGCCGCTCTTTTCGCACGCGACCATTTCCTGAAATACCACGGCCACCTCCGCCGGCGTGGCCAGCGGCAACCCGCGTTGCAAACGATAGCCAAGGCTGCGCGCGGAATAAGCAGAAGCCCAGCATTGGCGCACCGCCGCGCGGGCGGCTTCCAGCGTGGGCAAGTTGAGGAAGGAACTTAACTGGCCGGCGAATGAATGTTGCGCGGAATCTTCACCCGCCGCCGAGGAACGCACGGCGATGGGCGCGGTTAATGACGCGAAGGCGGCCGCGATGTCGCGCTCGATTTCCGGCGGCATCGGCGCGTCGGCAATCAACTGGCCAATGGCGGTGGACACTGCCTCGAGTTTTTCCGGTGCCCCGCCATCATCAGGGTTGAGCGTTTGCAGGTGTTGTTGGATGGCCGGTTCCAAGTCGTTGGCCGCGCGGAACGCGGCGAAGGCCCGCACGCCCAGCACGCGCCAAGCCGGCACCGGTAGGCCCTCGCGATGGAGTTGGAACAAGTGCAGCCCCTTGCCGCCGGCCTCGCGTCGGGCAAATGATTCGGTGCTGTCAGGGTTAACGAGCATAGGCGCAGGTGACGGCGATTCCGAGGTACAACAACACGAGGAACACGGACGTGACACCGCGATAAACTTGCCCGAACGGCGGCCGGTTGAGAAGCCCGTAGGTCAGGCCAACTCCGAGTAGTAGGGCGCTGATGGCTGCGGTCCAGCCCAGCAACAGCCGTGAGTGCGCGAGGCGCTCGCCGAGCATCAGCCATACCGCTGCGCCGGCCATGACCCACGCGAGCGCCACCGCGCCCCAGCGGGTCCAGACTTTGGAATAGGAATTCACCTCGTCACGTTCTTCCTCAGTGACAAACGTTTTGCGGCCAAATTCGAACAGGTTGAACAGGCACCACGAGCCAAGTGCAAACCGCCACGCGCGGCCATCGAGCGCCCAAGGGGATTGCCCGGTGAACGCGGCAAACAACGTGAGTGTGAGCAGCACCGTGACCACCGTGTGTATGAGGGCGTAGGTGGTGAGCCGCGGGCGCAGGAAGTCGCGCAGGAAAAACTCGCGGTACATCAGCATCGAATACGCGATGGTGATGGCCATGCCCGCCAGCGCGCCCGTGCCGAGCGCGGCCATGCCCGCGAGTTCCACAGCGAAACAGACGGCGATGCCGATTTTCAATTGACGCGGCCACAGCACGCCGCGCACCAGCGGGCGATCCGGAAACACGCGGGCATCGTCTTCGTGATCCTTCAATTCATCGTACAGGCGGAGCTTGAAAAAAAATGCGAGCGTGGCCAGCGCGGCGAGCAGGAGCAGCGGCACCGGCACCGGTCGCGCCCCGCCCACCCAACCGGCGGCGAAGGCGCCATAATGCGCAAGGAACAGGGCGGCAATCATCGCCAAGTGCGATGCGGGCTCAAAGCGTTGGCGCACAAACATCCACCAGCGCCCGGCGAGACTTTCGGGGATGGCGGGAGTCGCGTTGGCG
>CAUZWB010000371.1:0-3174 GCA_963583525.1 Verrucomicrobiia bacterium
TCCACGTGATGTCCTTGGGCGCCACGCCCAGGCTGGCGACGGCGTTGGAAAATCGCGCGCCGTCCATGTGGATTTTTAATCCCACCTTTTTCGCCGCACGACAGTTGGCTTTGATTTGCGCAGGCGAATAAACCGTGCCCAGCTCGGTGGATTGCGTGAGGCTCAATGCGCCGCTCTTGGGAAAATGTAGATCGCGCCGGGCCGCAGCCGCAGTGAGGATGGCGACGGGTGTGAGTCGGCCGTCCTTACCGGGCAGCGTTTGCACTTTGGCGCCGCCGCTGAAAAATTCCGGCCCGCCGCATTCATCGTTTTGCACGTGGGAAGCCTCGTGGCAAATGATGGAATGATAGCTGCGGCAAACCGACGCAAGCCCGAGCGCGTTGGCGGCGGAACCGGTGAATACAAAAAACACTTCGCAGTCCGTCTCGAATAAATCGCGAATGAGCCGGCAGGCTTTTCGGGTCCACTTATCCTCGCCGTAGCCGGAGGCATGCCCGTGGTTGGCTTCCTCCAACGCGGCCCAGGCTTCGGGACAGATGCCGGAATTATTGTCGCTGGCAAAATGGCGCACGCGTTTCATCGGCGCGTTGTACGCCAACCACTATTTTTTGCCGAGCAAATGCTTTCGAAGAAATTCCATGGTGGCGAGGTATTGAAAATCTCGATTCACTTTTTTTCGAAAGCCATGGCCCTCATCTTTGGCGAGGAGATACCACACCGTTTGGCCCTTGGCACGCAGGGCGGTTTCCATTTGAGCGCTTTCGGTGGCGGGCACGCGGGGGTCATTCGCGCCCTGCACGATGAGCAGCGGACTGAATTGGAAATCCGGTTCCTTCATTTGCTTTTGTATTTGATTGAGCGGGGAAATTTCCTCGAGCACTTTGCGCATTTTGGGATCACGCTCATCGCCGTATTCCGCGCGGCGCAAATCGCGCCGGTAGTCACTGGTGTTTTTCAGGAACGTAACAAAGCTGGAAATGCCTACGCGATCGATGCCGCATTTGAAAAAGCCGGGCATATGCGTGAGGGAGGCGAGCGTCATATAACCGCCATAACTGCCGCCCATCACGGCGAGCCGATTGCCGTCGATGTTCGGCATTTCGTTGAGGCCGTTGCGGAGGGTTTCCACGTCGAGCATCACGCCCACGCGCTTTGCGCCGTTGTCGGCGGCGAGAAATTTTTTGCCGTAGCCGCGCGAGCCACGCACGTTGGGGCACACGAGCACCACGTTTAGTTCGCCGGGCAAATAATTGTAGCCGCCTATAAAGCGAGGACGGAATTGGCTTTCGGGCCCGCCGTGATAATAAATCACCGTCGGTAATCCGCCGGACACTTGCAGCCGTGAAAACTGGGCGTGCCTGCCTTTATCAAAATAATTTCCTGGGTAATAAAACCACGCATCAAATTTCGTGCCGTCGCGGCTGGTGAAGGTGCCGCTCACAGGGATGGGCAGTTTGGAGGGATCCAACCCGTCAAGCCCCGCCGATTGCCAGCGCACGCTGCTCACCGGCGAAAGATCGAGCACATGCACTTCGCCCGGGGCGTGCGCCCACTCGTGGTCAAACGCAAGCAACCCATCCGCTCGCCAGCTGACCGAGTGGATGACTCCGGGAAACAACTTGGGCGAATAGAACACGCGCTGCGTATTCGCATCAACCACCCGCAACCGGCTCACGCCACTTTCGTTGTGCACCACGGCCAGCGTTTTGCCGTCTTCGGAAATTTCCAGGTTCTCGACGTCCCATCGAATTTCCGTGAGGAAGCGCGTGCGGCGGCCGTCCTTGAAATCCACGCGCACGATATGTTGAAAATCAAAGGACTCATCGCAGGTGTAATACACCGCGCGCATTTGCGGATCGAACCGCGCAAGTCCGTGGCTCACTTTAGCTTTGGTTTCGGGCGAAAATAACGAGCGCTCGCCGGTGGCCGCATCGATAATGTGGATGCGGCTGTGATTGATGGAGAGGTATTCGATGACCAACAACAACCGGCCATCGGGCGACCAATCGGTAATCCACCAACCGCCGCCGGGCAGCGTGGCGAGGCGTTTTTCGCTGGCGGGTTTCGTGGGGTCCATCGTGTAAAGATCGTTGTCGCGCCCGTTTCGTTTGGGGGAAAAATATGCGATGCGGCGGCCATCGGGCGACCACCGCGCGCCGGTGTGGCGGTGTTTGCCGTCGGTGAGCCTCGTGGTTTTTTTAGTGGCCACATCGAGGTGGAAGATCTGATATTTTTCGCTGCCGCCCGCATCGCGCAAAAATAAAATGCGGTTGCCATCCTTCGGATGATACGCCGCCGATCGCACCGGCTCCGCGCCATCCGTTAGCACCACCGGCTCGCCATTGGGCTTGTTGACCACGTGCAGCTGGGTGACTTGCCCGCGGGCGGGGCGGCGGGTGATGAGCATCGCATGCTCGGTGGGATGCCAATCCTGAAACCGCAGCGGCCGCACGTTTAGATAGGGCGCGAGCTGGGCGGCACGTTCTGCGGAGAATTCCTTACCCATAAAACCGCGCGTCACAATATTGTTGGGCACGGCAACTTTCGGTGCACCCAACGCGGTTTGGGCAAGAATCATCAGATATGAAAATCGTTTCACGGGCCGCCCATCTTCCCCCGCACGCGCACCGTGGCAAGCGCAAAGGCTGGCATCCGCGCCCGTTTCCTGCAATGCTCCGCGGATGCCGATTGTCACCAAACTGCTGCACACCCGTTACCGCGTGGATGACCTCGAACGCTCGGTGAAGTTTTACACGGAAATTCTCGGGCTCACCGAGACGCGCCGGCATACCTCGCCGCGCGGCTCCACGCTCGTCTTCCTCGCCACGCCCAACAGCGACGAGGAAATCGAACTGTGCTCATACCCCAGCAGCGGCGGCGTGCAAGTGCAGGAAGACCTCACGCACCTCGCCTTCCTCGTCGATAGCCTGGAGGCGTTTGAAAAACACATCCAATCGCACGGTGTGAAATATTCCGACGGCCCGCATCTCAAAGACGACGGCGGCGGCTTTGCGTTCATCGACGCGCCCGAGGGCTACGAGATCGAAGTCATCCAGCGCGGGCCCAGTCCCGGCGATGGCGGCTATTAGTTTCCCCGCATGAACTGGCACACGGGTGACATCACGTGGCAATTCCCCCGCCCCACGATGGTGATGGGGATTGTGAATGTCACAC
>CAUZWB010000372.1:0-3148 GCA_963583525.1 Verrucomicrobiia bacterium
CGACGCCATCGGTAAATTCCTCGACGAAAACAAATCCCCCTCGCGCAAAGTAAACGAACTCGACAATCGCGGCAGCCATTTCTACCTCGCCCTCTACTGGGCCCAAGCCCTCGCCGAGCAAACTGCCGACACCGACCTCCAATCCCAATTCGCCAATTGCGCAGAAACGCTCGCCCAAAATGAAATTGCCATCGTCGACGAATTAATCGCTGTCCAAGGCCCCCCCATGGACATCGGCGGTTACTACCAACCCGACGAGGAAAAAATAAACGCCGCCATGCGACCCAGCGAACTCTTTAACGACGCGCTCGCTACGCTGGGCTAAGAGAGGTCTTCGCTTGGGTGGAAATTATGGCCTTCTGCCATAAGGAAAAACTACCGGAGAAATTTGATCACTGCCGTTTCGGGGTAACGTCCTTCACCCAAGCCGTGTGCAGCATGCGTAAGCGGTCAACAATCTCGGATTTCTCTTTCGCGTAGTTTTTAACCTCCGGCTTCGCATCGGCAAGATTGTGCAGTGTCACTTGCGGCCGACCCGTGGTGCCGATCAATTTCCAATCGCCCTCACGCACCGCCCATTTATTGCCCCACGCGAAATGCAGTGTTCGCCAAGGTAACTGCGCCTTGGCATTATGAATAATGGGATGGAGATTAAATCCATCGAGCTTGGGCGCTTTGGCAGGCTGCTTTACGCCGCACAAGGCAAGCACGGTGGGAAACCAATCCATCGCGGTGATAATTTGCCCGCGCACCGCTCCCTTAGGCAGCTTGGCAGGGTAACTGATGATGGCCGGCACGCGCACTCCTCCCTCGAGGAAGCTACCCTTTTGCCCGATCCATTTGCCGGTGGAACCGCCGCCACTGGCGCCGTAAAAATGGCCCTTCGGATAACCGCTCTTGTGATTGTCCACACGGATGCGGTTGCCGGTTTCCTCCGAGTGCCCGTTGTCACTCATGAAAATTACGATCGTGTTTTCCCGCAACCCATGTTCTTCCAGTTTGTCGATCACTTGGCCGATGTAGTAATCGGTGGTGGTCACGATCGCGCCGTAAGAGCGCCGTGCCGGATCTTTTACATCCTTATACAACGCCTCATGCTTCTTGAGCGCTTGCTCCGGGTAATGCGGAATATTGAATGGCACATAGAGGAAGAAGGGCCGATCCTTGTTTTCGTCAATAAACTTCAGGGACCGCTGCACCATCAGTTCAGGAAAATATTTACCGGGCGCCTTCACCGGCGTGGTGCCTTCATAGAGATCATGAAAACCGGTGCCGTGCAGGAAGTAATGATTATAGTTGTCAATGAACCCGTCACGGATACCAAAGAATTCATCGAAGCCCTGCTTCTTGGGTCCGTAATCGCGGTGCGCGCCCAGATGCCATTTGCCGTACAAGGCAGTGCGGTATCCCGCCGGCTTCAACGCTTCGGCCAACGTCACTTCTTGTAACGCCATATTAATGCCCTTGGCCGAATTCATATCACCTTGGGTCCAGTGACGCACTCCCCCACGCTGGGGATGTCGACCGGTCAACAAGGCCGCGCGCGCCGGACAACACACCGTGTGCGCATAAGCTTGAGTAAACCGCACACCCGTTGCCGCCAGTTTGTCGATATTAGGCGTAATCAGATCCTTGGAGCCGTAACAATTGGCATCGATTGTTCCCTGATCATCAGTGAAGAGAATCACCACATTCGGGGATTTAGCCTGCAGTCCGTTAACACATAGCAGTAAAAGAAGAGTAATAATACGGTTCACGGGCAGCAGCATTTCCCAGAAAGTTAACAGGGTCAATCTTACTCGCTTGTTTAACCAAAATTCGATCGTTAGGCTCATTCCACGCATGAAACTTTTTCTTCTCACTCTCGTGGCGCTTTGCACGATTTCTCTTTCAGCAAAGGAAAAGCCGAATCTGGTTCTCATCTTCATTGATGACATGGGCTATGGCGATATTGGCCCCTACGGTTCCAAGCTCAACCGAACGCCCAACCTCGACCGCATGGCCAAGGAAGGTCGCATCAATGGCAAGTTGACAGGATTGAAAGTCGTGTTGGGCAAATAGCGGCGGCGCTAATCAATCAACTCGATCACTGCGAAGATGGCTCGATGGTCGGAAGCCACGGCCTCGCCGAGAACTTTCGTTTCAATCACCTTCCACCGCGCGGCGGGTCGCGTTAGAATAAAATCGATTTGGCGCAGAGGCTTGGTGACTGGGACGGTTGGCGCGATCTTCAAATTAGTACGCGCCCACAATTTGCTGAACTCATTCAATGTTGGGCTGCCCGATACGTCATTGAGATCGCCAGCAAGAATCGCGGGCATGGCGTCGCGGTTTACCATGAGTCCATTAATGAACTTCACGGAGGCGAGCCGTTCCTGATCCGGGCGACGATGATCGAGGTGCGTCGCCAGCAGGAGCACGGTTCGTTTGTCCGGCAATTCAATAATCGTTTCCAACACGCCGCGCTGTTCGCCGGAATCGACATTCGGCAGGAGATGATTTTTATGCCGTGCGATGGGAAAGCGCGACAGGACCGCATTCCCGTAGTGGCCGCCCTGAAAGGCGATGTTGGCGCCAAACACGCCGTTCATTTTAGTGAGGCGCGCCAACTCGGCAGCCTGATCCACACGTTGCGTGCGTTCGGTTTTGTTATCCACCTCCTGCAATGCGACCAAGTCCGGCTTCACCGATAAAATCACCCGGGCGATCCGCGGCACATCGAGTTTGCGGTCAATGCCCTCGGCGTGGTGAATGTTGTAGCACAACACCCGCAATCGCAGCGGCTTGACCTTACGAGTGGCGAAAATTATCTGCCGCTTGGCCCGGCTGATGCCGATAAGGCCGCCGGTCACTGGGTCGTTGGCAAAGCCCTGACCGGTGAATGGCACGGAATGTTTGCCGAGATATTCCAGCTCTTTGTCGGCCTTGGGGAGGCGCAGTCGAAACGCCACGGGGTCATCGTGTCCAGTGACCCACAATTCATCGCCGCGCCAAATGCCGCCGGAGAGGCTGTAGCGGCCGAGTTGGCTGGTGACTTTTTTCGGATATGTCCAGCGCGCCAACTCGCGCCATTGATCGTCGTACTTGGCCAGAAATGTCTTGGGATTGTCGGCGCCGTAGAGCGCGTAGTTGCACCACCAATGGCCGT
>CAUZWB010000373.1:0-3143 GCA_963583525.1 Verrucomicrobiia bacterium
CAAACGATGCGTGTTACATAGTGCAAACCAAGTCGCGCTCGGGCACGATGCCCCAGCGTTCGCTAACCTCCTTGTGCCCGGGCTGCAAGCCCCAGCGATCGGGTAACGGCTCCGGGCCGTCGAAATTCGGATTGGCCCCTTTCAGATCCATACAACCGGCGTTGTTGCCGATGTTGGTAATGAAATCGCGCTCGTCATCGGTAAGGGAAATTTCCGGTAACGCCGCAAGGTCATCAAGCTTGGCCTCGATGGTTTTGGCATCGTCGCCCGCTTCCTGAATGAGCGTGGGGATGACGCTTTCCACCGCCGGATGCGCGAGGTTCCACAGGCATGCGAGTTGCAGCAGCGTCACCCCGTGCGACTCGGCCACTGCGATCATTCGATCAATTTTTTCGCTGCCGCGCTCCACCCAACCGCTTGGCCGATACACGCGGTGGTCGCCCTCGGCAAAGGCGTGCCCGGGCCGCACGTCGCCGTGGAACAACCCGCCGTGATCCACCACGCGAGTGATGACTTTCACTCCAAACTCTTCCGCCGCCGGCAACACCAAAGCGCCCGGCCACGGCTCGAGCGGATTGAGAATCACCATCGCCCAATCAATTGTGGCCGCAAATTTTTCCATGCACAAAAGCATGTCCAAAGTAAATCCATTAGCCGGCCCGGGCGCGATGCCGATGCGCTCGGCCAGACCGGCCTCCTTCAGCGCCGCCATACCTTCCCAAACCGCATCGCTGGTGTAGCCGGTCACGTCGGGATTGTGCAGCAGCAACAAATCGAAGTGCTCCGCGCCACAGCGTTCAAGTTCCTTTTCCGTGGCCATGCGGAGGTAATCGGCGTAGCCCTCCGGCCCGCGCAATTGGGGGTCGGTGAAACGCGGGAACCCACGCGAACCGGCGCGTTCGCCGTTGTAAAAATCATGACCCACCGCGCCCACGAGGCAGTAGCTGTCGCGCGGTTTGTCGGCGAGCCCGCGCGCGAGCATTTCATCTGAAGCGCCCTGACCGTACACATCAGCCGTCATAAACGTCCGCGCGCCCTTTTCGTAAGCACGATTGATAAGCGCGAGATACCGCTCCTCATCGAGCTGTTCGCCGAAGTGCATATATCGGCCCCCACTCCAAGTGCCGAAAGCTGTGCGTGTCAAATCCATCGCGCGGGAGCATACCAAAAAACGACCATTTTTCAATGCTGCAGTTCCATTGACTGTGAATGAAAAAACATTTCCGCTGCGACTTCCTTCTTTTATGGTGCCCGAATGTTTACGGCGGCGGATTTATTTGACCTCAGCCAAACCGAGCACGCCGCCCTCCTTGAAGGCGACGGCCCGGCGTGGGCGGCATTGGCGCGCATCAGCGATTACCTTGCCGCCCATCTGCAGCCGGCCAATTACGCCGCTGTTTCACCCAAGGCGGTGGTTGGCGAAAACGTGTTTCTCGGCAAAGGCACGGTGGTGGAGCCGGGCGCAACTATAATCGGCCCGGCGATCATTGGCGCGAATTGCCAAATCCGGCACGGCGCGTACATTCGCGCCAACGTCATCATCGGCGACGGCTGCGTGATCGGCAATTCGTGTGAATTGAAAAACGCGCTGCTGTTCAACGACTGCCAAGTGCCGCATTTTAATTATGTGGGCGATTCTATTCTGGGCCATCACGCGCATCTTGGCGCGGGGGTGGTGCTATCCAATTCCAAATCGCTCCCGGGCAATGTGACCGTGCAGCACGGCGACGAAAAAATTGACACCGGCCTGCGGAAGTTCGGCGCGCTTATTGGCGATCACGCGGAGCTCGGCTGCAACAGCGTGCTCAACCCCGGCAGCATCATCGGCCGCCGCAGTGTGATTTATCCGAATGCGAACTGGCGCGGCGTGCTCGCGGCGGATCGGATTGCGAAGCATCGCGGGGAGATGGAAATTGTGGAGAGAATGAGCAAGGCCCAATGACCAAGCCCCAAGGAAATCACCAGCACCAAAACCCAAGACAGACTCCCACTTGGTCATGGGTCATTCCCCAATGATCCTCTCCTCCGACCAACAGCCCGCTGAATCCTCCGGCCTCGAAGCGCAGGTAGGGGAAATTTTTGGGCCGGGCGGGCTTCTTTCTAAATCCAAAAATTTCGAGTATCGGCCCCAACAACAGGCGATGGCCACGGGCGTGGCGCGGGCGTTGGAGGCGGGGAAGAATTGCGTGGTGGAGGCCGGCACAGGTGTGGGCAAGAGCCTTGCCTATTTAATTCCAGCCATTTTGCACGGACAGGCCAGCGTGAAGAAGGCGATCATTTCCACGCACACCATCAATTTGCAGGAGCAGTTGGCGGAAAAGGATCTGCCGATGTTGCAACGGATTTTGCCGGTGGAGTTCAGCTACACGATGCTAAAAGGGCGCGCGAATTATCTGTGCACCCATCGGCTCCATCGCGCGTTGCAGCGGGCGGATGGACTGTTCACCTCGCCGGAGATCGCCGAGCTGAAGCGCGTGGCGGAATGGGCGGCGGAAACCAAGGACGGCAGTTTGTCCGATCTCGATGTGGAGCCGGATCCTAAAGTGTGGGAGGCGGTTTGCTCCGAGCGCGGCCTGTGTGCGCCCAAGCTGTGCGGTCGCGGGAGTGACACGGCCTCGCTGCACGGCGAATGTTTTTTCCAAAAAGCGCGGCGGCGGTTTCTCAGCGCTGATGTGTTGATCCTCAATCACTCACTTTTTTTTGCGAGCCTCGGGCTGGTGGCCGATATCGAGGATGACGAGGCGGAAGACAGCGTAGGCGACGGGTTGTTGTTCAAAAATGATTTCGCGATTTTTGATGAAGCGCAGCACCTCGACCGCGTGGCGTCACGGCACATAGGCCTTAGCGTTTCCAGCGGGCAAATGCGGTTCAACCTCCAGCGCTTGTGGAATCCGCGCACGGAGAAAGGCATCCTTTCCGTGTTGCGCAAAGGCAATGTGGTGAAAGGCGTGGCCGAGACACTTAATGAGGCGGAGAACCTTTTTGGCGAAGTCGAAGGGGCGTGCGATGCGTTGCACGCACAATCACCGCGGCGCCAACGCGATTGGCAGGAGCTGCGCATTCGACAGGCGGATTTGGTGGAAGACACCGTATCGCAGCCGCTGCAACGTCTGCGCGAATCGCTGGGGCATCTCATCGAGGAC
>CAUZWB010000374.1:0-3142 GCA_963583525.1 Verrucomicrobiia bacterium
GCCCGCAACTCCGCAAGGGAAGCCCCCGCTTTCACCCGGGCCATCACCCGCGAAGGATGCGCCGGTTGCCCGCGAAACATCACGGTGCCTTTCGGCAATTCCGCCGCCAACGGCACACCTTGTTGAACGACATGCGCGCGCCAATCGCGTCCGCTTTCATCGGGCGTGATTGCAGTGCGATGTTTCAACACAAACGCACCGCGTACGGGTTCCGTTTCACTGCGAACCTGAGTTTGGAATTGTTGTTCGCGCACCTCACGAGCCGCCAATTGCGCCCGTGCCTTCATGCCCGTCAACCGATCCGCCGCACTCTCACGCGCTGACGCAGAGTCCATCCGGGCCGAGGCCGGGCTGTCTTGAGTTTTAGAAATTCCCCACCAAAGCAGAAGAGCAGTGAGGCTGAAAACCGCCGCCAATGCGGCCGGTTGGGTAGTTTTATTATTCATGACTGTTAACCTTTCTATGTTAGAAGGCCCATTCAGCCGGGAAGCTAACTCAACTTCTCACAAGAATCCCAAGCACGCAATGCACGGCACAACGAAGGTTGTTACCCCTATACGTACTATGTGTATGCGGAAAATGTTTTAGGGAGGAGAAAGGTGATAGAAGTTTGGAATCAGAAGGAAATGTAGCCGGGCTGCTGGTCCAGGAACTTTTTTCGAAAAATCAATGATCAAGATTCAAAGAAGTTCAAATGAAAAATGACCAAACTTCAAGGAGCCGAGAGCTCCACTTGGGCTCGCGTCCGGTTGCTCTCCTTTGAGCCTTGAAAATTGAAAATTGAAAATATATTTCTCTTCACTCCCACTCAATCGTACCGGGGGGTTTGCTGGTGATGTCGTAGCAGACTCGGTTTACGCCGTCAACTTCGTTGATGATGCGGTTGGAGATTGTTTCGAGCAACTTGGCGGGGAGTTTTACCCAGTCGGCGGTCATTCCGTCTTGGCTGTCCACAACGCGGACGGCGATGGTGAATTCGTAGGTGCGTTCGTCGCCCATCACGCCCACGCTTTTTACGGGGAGCAGCACGGCGAAGCTTTGCCACACTTTGTAATACCAACCGGCGTCGCGGATGGCGGACATCACAATGCGATCGGCGTTGCGGAGGATTTCGAGGCGTTCTTCGGTGACTTCGCCGAGCAAGCGCACGGCGAGGCCGGGACCAGGGAAAGGTTGGCGCCACACGACTTCTTTGGACAACCCAAGCTCGAGGCCAAGTAGGCGCACTTCGTCTTTAAACAAATTCCGCAGGGGCTCAACGAGTTTGAATTTCATGTTTTTCGGCAGGCCGCCCACGTTGTGATGGCTCTTGATGAGTGAGGCGGGATTGCCGTCGATGGGCACGGATTCGATGACGTCCGGATACAGCGTGCCTTGCGCGAGGAATTTGGCTTTGCCGACTTTGCGGGTGGCTTTTTGGAAAACGTCAATGAAGGTGTTGCCGATGATTTTGCGTTTGGTTTCGGGGTCGGTGACGCCTTTGAGTTTGCGCAGGAATAACGCGGCGGTGTCTTCGTATAAAAATTTGCAAGTGAAGTTGTCGCGGAATAATTTTTGTACCGCCTCCGCTTCGTTGGCGCGCAGCACGCCGTTGTTTACAAAAATGCAGGTGAGCTGATCGCCAATGGCGCGGTGGATGAGCGCGGCGGCCACGCTGGAATCCACGCCGCCGGAGAGGCCAAGGATGACGTGTTCGCCACCCACTTGCGCGCGGATGTCTTCGACAGATTGGTCGATGTAGCTGCGCATCGTCCAGGTGCGTCCGCAGCCGCAGATTTTGTGCACGAAATTGCTGATGACCTTTTTGCCTTTGGGGGTGTGGACGACTTCAGGATGAAACTGCAGGCCAAAGAAACGTCGCTTGCGGTTTTCGATTGCCGCGTGCGGAGAATTTTCTGTGACGGCGACGGTTTTGAAACCGGTGGGCAGCTTGGTGAGTTTATCGCCGTGGGAATTCCACACCTGCAAATTTTTTGGCAGTTTGCCGAATAATTCGCAGCGGCTGTCTTTCACCGTGAGGTTGCCTTTGCCGTATTCGCGTTTGGTGCCGCGCTCGACTTTGCCGCCAAGATATTTGGCCATCAACTGCAGCCCGAAACAAATGCCGAGCATCGGCACGCCGAGCTCGAAGATTTTTTTGTCCGGCAACGGCGCTTTGCGGCTGTAAACGCTCTGCGGTCCGCCGGAAAGAATGATGCCTTTGGGGTTCAGCGCGGCGATCTCTGCGGCGGGCGTGTGATAGGGCAGGATGGTGGAAAGCACCTTGGCCTCACGAATACGCCGCGCAATCACCTGCGTATATTGCGAACCAAAATCAAGAATGACAATTTGCTCTCGCATCGGAAAAGCGGACAGACTGCCGTTTCCATTCGCGAAGGCGAGCCAAAAGTGTCCCCACTTTTGGCGGTTGATGGTTCTTAGTTGATGGTTGATGGGGAAACTATCAACCCTCAACAATCAACCAAGGCCGAAGGCCGTACGCCCAAAGGCCGTTGACACCCTCCCTCGCGGGCTCTAGGTTGAGTCGCTCTTTTACGGATTTATAAAATATGCTGGAGATTACTGAAACACTTTTGGTGCTGCAAGACCGCGACCGCACCATTGTCCAAGGCCGCGCCGAGATTGTGGGGCTGGAGATCGAGCGCGTCTCGGTCAATGAACGCTCCGCCACCGCCGAGGCCGCGCAGGCGGATGCGGAGCAGGCGGGCAAGGAGTTGGAGGTCAAGAAAAACGCCCTTGAGATGGAAGCCGCCGGCGAGCAGACAAAAATCATCACCTATTCCAAGCAACAACTGGAGACGAAGGATAACACGCAGTACCGCGCGTTGGTGAAGCAGGTTGATGATTGCAAAAAGAACATCTCCGACTTCGAGACCGACGAGCTTATGGTGCTTGAGGAAATGGACGTAAACGCCGAGACGCAAAAGCAAACCAAGGCCGACCTCGATGCTGCCAATCATGACATGGCGACCGCGCTATCGGAAATCGACGAACGCGAAACGAATCTGCAAAAGCAAATCGGCGACACCGAAACCTTGCGCGCCGAGACCGCCGCGAAGATTGATGAGGACACCCTTGCCCGCTACGATCGCCTATTGAAAAAAGGCCGCGCCAACATCGTTGTCGGCGTGGAGCATAGTGC
>CAUZWB010000375.1:0-3131 GCA_963583525.1 Verrucomicrobiia bacterium
GCTGCCCAAGGCCACGCAGGCCCAGCGCATTGCCACCGGCTTTCATCGCAACACGATGGTCAACGAGGAGGGCGGCATCGACCCGTTGGAGTTTCGTTTTTACGCGATGGTCGATCGCGTGAACACAACCGCCACCACGTGGCTCGGCCTCACGCTCGGCTGTGCGCAATGTCACACGCACAAGTTCGATCCCGTGCCTCATCAGTCGTACTATGAAATGATGGCGTTTATGAATAACACCGCCGAGCCCGAGCTGCTCGTGCCCACGCCGGGGCAGGAAAAGCAGCGCGAGGCGTTAGAAAAGGAAAGTGCCGGCCGCTACGCCAAGCTGAGGGTGGACGAAAAGAAATTCGAGGCATGGCTGGCTGCCGGCCGCGAGGGGGCGCTGGATTGGCAAATACTTCGGCCTGCGCGCGTGGACACCAACCTCGGCTGGATGGATCTGCTGGATGACGGCTCGCTCTTCGTACAGGGCGACACCGCCAAGCACGACACCTACACGCTGGAATTCAGACGCCTGCCCGCGGGCATCACCGCGCTGCGGCTGGAGGCGCTGCCCGACGAGCGCCTGCCCAAGGGCGGCCCCGGCCGCGCTTATTACGAGGGGCCGAAAGGCGATTTCTTTTTGAGTGGACTCAAGGTGACCGCCGATGGTCAGCCAGTGAAGCTGCAGAAGGGCACGGAAAATTACGCCAAGCAATGGATCGGCAAAGGCAAGCCAGGCGCGATGGCGGCGCTGGACGGCGATCTGCAAACCGGCTGGTCGGTCAGCGGCCGCGAAGGGAAGGCGAGCCAGGCGGTGTGGCAGTTGACCGCGCCGCTCACGGCCAAATCGCTCAAGCTGCGGCTGGATTTCAGCCGGCATTACTCTGCCAGCCTCGGGAGGTTTCGCATCAGCGTCACCACAAGCGGGCACCCCGCCACGGCGAAGAATCTGCCTGCGGAGTTTGAGGCGCTGCTCGCCCGACCTGCGGACGCCCTGAGCGCCGATGGACGGTTGATGCTGCGATACTTTTATCTGGAAAACTCGCCGGACATGGCTGCCGCGCGCAAGCCCATCGAGGCACTTCGCAAAAAAATGCCGAAGCCGCCCACCACGCTGGTGATGCAGGAACGCCCTTTGCTCCACACACGCGCCACGCATCGGCATCATCGCGGTGAGTTTTTGTCGCCTCGCGAGCCGGTGAATCCCAAGGTGCTGCCATTCCTGCCGCCGCTGGCGCCCGGCCAACCGCGCAACCGCCTCGGCCTCGCGCAATGGCTGGTTAGCAAAGACAACCCGCTCACCGCGCGCGTGACCGTGAACCGCTTTTGGGCCGAGCTCTTTGGCGAAGGCCTCGTGCGTACGCCGGACGATTTCGGCTACACCGGCTCCGCGCCCAGCCACCCGGAGTTGCTCGACTGGCTCGCGCTGGAGTTCGTGCGGCGAGGCTGGTCGCAAAAAAAACTTCTGCGCCTCATCGTCACCAGTGCGATCTATCGCCAAAACACGGGCGCGAGTTTTCGTCTGCCGGCTGAGCAAATCCGCGACTCCGTTCTGCGCGTGAGCGGATTGCTGCATCAAAAGCTCGGTGGCCCCAGCGTGTTTCCGCCCCAACCCAAGAGCATCGGCGAGGGCATCTATGGCGGCGGCGGTTGGCGCACCAGCACCGGCACGGATCGTTATCGTCGCAGCCTCTACACCTACCGCAAACGCTCCATGCCCTTCGCCATGCACCACACGTTCGATGCGCCCAGCCACGAGTCCTGCGTCGCCCGGCGCGACCGCTCCAACACCCCGCTGCAAGCCCTGACTCTCCTAAACGACGCCCTCTTCCTCGAGGCCAGCCGCAAGCTGGGAAACTGGGCGGTGATGCAAAAGGGTGGGGAGACAGCCATCACCCGCGCCCTCTTCCAGCGCTGCCTTACCCGCCCGCCCGATGCGCTCGAGGTGAAGGTGATTGATGAGTTTTACAAAAAACAAATGGCCCGCTTCGAGGCCGATAAAAAAATGGCCCAACAATTCGCCGGAAAAGGCGAAGGCGATGCCGCCACCCGCGCCGCTTGGACGGCATTGGCCCGCGCACTCCTGAACACCCATGAATTCATCACTCGAAACTGACACTCAGTCCAACACCCGCCGGCACTTTTTTCAGGAGTGCGGTTATGGCGTGGGCAAGCTGGCGCTGGCGGGGTTGTTGACGGATGCTTTCAGTAAAACGCGTCAAGCTGCCGGTACGCATTTTGCCCCGAAAGCGAAGCGGGTGATCCACCTCTTCCAAGCCGGCGCGCCGAGCCAGCTGGAGTTGTTTGACAACAAGCCCAAGCTCAAGGCGCTCGAGGGCAAACCGCTGCCGCCCTCGGTGATCGGCGACCAGCGCTACGCCTTCATTCAGCGCAATGCCGCCGTGCTCGGGCCGCGCTTTCCCTTTGCGCGCCATGGCCAGTGCGGCACGGAATTGTCCGACAAGCTGCCGCACCTCGCCAAGGTCGTCGACGACATCGCCCTCATCCGGTCCATGCACACGGACCAGTTCAACCATGCGCCCGGGCAGATTTTCATGAACACCGGCTTTGCTCAACCGGGCCGGCCGTGCCTTGGCTCGTGGCTGAGTTACGGTCTCGGTGCGGCTACCGATAATCTGCCGGCCTTCATCGCGATGTCTACTGGCGGCGGCATCAGCGGCGGTTCGGCACTGTGGTCGGCCGGCTTCATGCCTGGCAAACACGCGGGCGTGCGCTTGCGCAACTCAGGCGATGCCATCCTTAATGTCAGCAATCCCACCGGCGTGGACGCGAAATTGCAGCGTGATTCGCTGGATCTCATCGGCGCGCTTAATCGCCGCCGGTTGGCCATTGAAAACGACCCAGAAATTGCCACGCGCATTGATGCTTATGAGATGGCGTTTCGTTTGCAAACCAGCGCACCGGAGTTGATGGATCTGAAAAGTGAACGACCCGAGACGCTGAAGCTTTACGGTGTCGATCCCAAAAAACCGTCCTTCGCGCGCGCGTGTCTTTTGGCTCGGCGGATGATTGAGCGCGGGGTGCGTTGTGTGAATATCATCCACTCCGGCTGGGACGCCCACTCCAATGTCGCGGGTAATGTGACCAAAAATGCGCGCGCGACCGATCAGGGCAGCGCGGCCCTG
>CAUZWB010000376.1:0-3129 GCA_963583525.1 Verrucomicrobiia bacterium
CGTGCCCACATTTTTCTCGCCAAGAAAAATCGCGTCACCTTCCGCCGCCGCGCCATCCAGCCGCAGCCCGCGAAGGATGCGGTTGACCTTTCCACGGGAGCGAATGCGCGAGATGATTTCTTGGCCAATGTAGCACCCCTTCGCATAGCTGATGGCCCGCGCCTCAATGCCGCCCTCGGGTGCGAGATTGTCGGAAGTAAAATCCTTTCCAAACCGGGGAACCGTCGCCAGCACACGCGCCTTCTCAAACGCCGGCTCGCCACACAACGGCGCGTGATCGGCCAATCGCGATTTCAAATTTTCCGCAGCATCCACCGGCACAAACAAATCAAACCCAACTGAGCCCATCGAACCGAGCCGCGGTTGGTTCACCACAAAAATTTCATCGGGGGTCTTCTCCAGCGCAAATTCTGTTTCCGGAGCGGTCAATTCAAGTGCCGTCAACACCTCTGCCGCCTTCGGCCCCTGGACGCTGAGCAAACCAAAATGCGGTGCCACGTCCGCCACTTCCACATCCTCGGTGATGATAAAACTTTCCAGCCGCGCCCGCACCGCATCGGCCAAGCCCGGCTCAAAATCCAAAAGCAATTCCTCCGCCAGCCGATACACAAACAGGTCGCTCTCCAACTTGCCTTTCGCATTCACCAGCGCCGCGTAGCAGCCGGTGTGTTCGGCGAGGCCGTTAATGTCATTGGTCACTTGCCCGTGCAAAAACTTCGCGCGATCTGCTCCCAACAGGCAAAGCCGCGAGCGGTTGGAGAGATCCAGCCATCCCGCAGTTTCCGTCAGTGCAATAAATTCTTCGTCCACGCGCTTGATTTTAGCACGTTTTTGCTGACAGGCCAAGGCTGCCTCGCTAAAGTCCGCCGCTATGCATAAGTTGGTTTTACTGCGTCACGGCCAGTCACAATGGAATTTGGACAACCGATTTACCGGTTGGCACGATGTGGATCTCACCGATCAAGGCTGCGCGGAGGCGAAGGCGGCGGGGCGTGTGCTCAAGGAAAACGGTTTCGTTTTTGACCAAGCCCACACTTCACTTTTGAAGCGCGCCATTCGCACGTTGTGGATTGCGCTCGATGAGCTGGACCAAATGTGGCTGCCCGTGCGGCGCGATTGGCGGCTGAACGAACGCCACTACGGCGCGTTGCAGGGCCTCAATAAATCCGAGACCGCCGAGAAGCATGGCGAGGAACAGGTGCTCATTTGGCGGCGCGCCTACGATGTGCCGCCGCCGGCGTTGGAGAAAAGTGACGAGCGTTGGCCCGGCAACGATGCGCGCTATGCAAATCTCACCGAAGATCAGCAGCCGCTTACCGAGTGTTTGGCAGACACGGTCGACCGATTTCTCCCGTATTGGCACGAAACCATCGCGCCGGAAATCAAGGAAGGCAAACGCGTCATCATCGCCGCCCACGGCAACAGCCTCCGAGCGTTGGTGAAATATCTCGATGACGTTTCCGACGAAGCGATTTTGAAACTCAACATCCCCACCGGCATGCCGCTCGTGTACGAACTGGACGCAGATTTGAAGCCGATCAAAAACTATTACCTCGGCGATGAAGAAGCCGTGAAGGCCGCGATGAACGCAGTGGCGAGTCAGGGGAAAGCGGGGTGATTGACCAAGGCCCAATGAACCAGTTTGTTGGATTGACTCACTGTGTTTTGGTTTCTGGATATTGGGTGTTCCTTGGTTCTTGGTCATTGGAAATTGGTCATTTATGAAAGCCATCATTCTAGCCGCCGGCAAGGGTACGCGCATGGGCGGGCTCACGGACGAAACGCCCAAGCCGATGCTGCCGGTTGAGGGGCGGCCGATTTTGGAGCACATTGTTACTGGCCTGCGCGCGGCGGGCATCATGGAATTTTGCATCATCACCGGTTGGAAGGCGGAGGTAATCGAATCGCACTTTGGCGATGGTTCAAATTTTGGGGTAAACATTTCTTATGCGCGGCAGACGGTGCAGGATGGCACGGGCAAGGCGCCGGAATTGGCAAAGGCGTTTGTGGGCGGCGATGCGTTTTTGCTGACGTATGGCGATATTTTGGTGAAGCCGGAGACGTATCAGAAAATGCTGGAACGTTGGGGCAGCGGTGAGTTTTCCGGCTTGGTGACGGTGACGGGTAGTGAGGATGTGACGAAGGGCGGGTTGTTCTTTTTTGATGAGGCATTTTGTTTGAATCATTTGGTGGAGAAACCTTCAGAAGCGCAACTGGACGAATTGCGGGCCCGGGATATTTTGAAGGATGGCGAAACAGCTTGGTACAATGCGGGGATTTATGTTTTCCGGCCCACGCTATTTGAACACACGGCGCGCTTGGAAAAATCACCCCGCGGCGAGTACGAATTGACCGATGCTTTAACCGCGATGTTGGCGGCGGGCGAAGCCATCGCGGGCGTAGAAATCGCCGGGCGCTGGGTGGATGTGCGCGACCCCGAAGTGTTACACGCTTTACAAAACGCAGCCGAATGATGTTTAGTCCCGCCCCTTGCAACCGGTAACCGACATTCGCGTAGTCTCTTCGGAGGCACTACCCAGCCCCGCCGCACTCATGGCGGAATTCCCGCGCACGGAAGCGCAATCAGATTTTGTCACCCAAGCGCGGCGCGCATTGCACGCCATCATTCAAGGCGAAGATCCACGTCTCATCGCGGTGGTTGGCCCGTGTTCCATTCACGATTTGAAAGCCGGCCGCGAGTACGCCGCCCAACTCAAGGCACTGGCTGATGAGTTGAATGATCGGCTGCTAATTTTGATGCGCGTTTATTTTGAAAAACCGCGCACCACGCTTGGCTGGAAAGGGCTGATCATGGATCCGCACCTCAACGGCACGTGCGACATCCCGGCGGGCCTGCGAATTGCACGCGAGTTTTTGGGCGAAGTGCTGGAGCTCGGCCTGCCGACGGCTACGGAATTACTGGATCCCATTACGCCGCAGTACATCGCCGACAGCCTTTGTTGGTCGGCTATCGGCGCGCGGACGGTGGAGAGCCAAACGCACCGGCAAATGGCCAGTGGTTTGTCGATGCCGGTCGGATTCAAAAATTCCACCGCAGGCGATTGCGAGGTGGCGGTGAACGCCATTGTGGCGGCCAAACAGGAACAAACATTTTTAGGCATCACTGCC
>CAUZWB010000377.1:0-3116 GCA_963583525.1 Verrucomicrobiia bacterium
TACAATCCAGCCCGCAGGCATAGCGGCAAACACAGCTGGCAGTGTAGTAAAGGCCAAACCCGAACCGGCACTGGGGTTGTGTCCCATTGCGAACACAGCAGGAAAAATCATCAGGCCAGCCATCAGCGCCACCGAGGTATCCGCCAAGGCGACCCAAAAACCGTTGGAAATAATATTCTGTTTTTTGGACATATATGAACCGTAAGTAATCATCAACCCCCAACCAACGCTGAGCGAAAAGAACGCCTGACCCAAAGCTTTCAGCACCACGGTGCCATTGATTTTGCTGAAGTCAGGCTTGAGATAATAAGCTAGCCCCGCGCCCGCGCCCTCCAAAGTAACCCCACGAATAATGATAACCAACATCAGGACGAATAATAGTGGCATAAGAATCTTGGACCATTTTTCAATCCCTTTCTCAACGCCCGCCCGAACAATGATGATGGTGAGTCCGATGAACAACGCGAAGACCGGCAGCACGTAAACCGGATCCGCCGTGTACTCTTCAAAGACTAATGTGGTCTGCGAGATTTGACTGATCGCATAGCTGATGGTCCAGCCGGCTATAACGCCGTAGTAGGTGAGCACAAAAAAGCACGCCGACAGGCAGAGCACGCCGGTGAGAATAAACGGCATGCCTCCACCGGTTTGGCGAAAGGCACCAACTGGGTTGCGTCCACTAGCCCGGCCCAAGGCCAACTCCACATACAACAAGGGCAAGCCGATGAACACCACACAAGCGAGATAAACGACAACGAATGCCGCACCGCCGTTTTCGCCGGTCATGTACGGAAAGCGCCATATGTTGCCGAGGCCCACTGCCGAACCGGCGGCGGCCATAATGAAGCCGAGCTTGGAGCCCCATTGGCCGCGATTTTCTTCTGAAGAATCTGGAGTATTCATGCGAAACCTCCTGCGGATTAATGCTGATTATTTCGGGTTTGGGAAGGGGAAGTTATTCCGATTACACGTTTAGTTTTGTCCAGCGGGCGTTGTTTTTGGATGACTTCACAACGGCTTCGATGAAGGCCATTCCTCGGATGCCGTCTTTGATTTTTGGGTAGTCCAGTGCGGGATCGTCCTTGGCGAGCTTGCGGCGGGCGAGCTTAGCGCGGATGTGGTTGGCGAAGTTGACATAAATGTTTGCGAACGCTTCGAGGTAGCCTTCGGGGTGGGATGGTGGAGTGCGTGAGGCTCCTGCAGCGGCTGGGCTGAGGTAGCCGTTGGCGGTGCGGTAAACCTGCATCGGCTGGTCGGGCCATTTCAGGAGCATACTGTTGGGGTCGTTTTGGTGCCACTCGAGGCCACCGCGTTCGCCATAGACGCGGATGCAAAGATTATTTTCCTCGCCAACGGAAATTTGCGAGCTGTGGAGCACGCCCTTGGCACCACCGGTAAAACGCAGCAGCACGTTGCCATCATCATCGAGTTTGCGGCCGCTGACGAAGGCGGTGAGGTCGGCGGCGAGTTCCTTGATTTTCAGGCCGGTGATGTACTCGGCGAGATTTTCCGCGTGCGTGCCGATGTCGCCGATGCAGCCGGCGGCGCCGCTGCGTTTGGGGTCGGTGCGCCAGCCGGCTTGTTTTTGGCCGGTCAATTCCAAGCGCGTGGCGAGCCAGCCTTGCGGGTACTCAACAACAACCTTGCGAATTTTACCGAGCTTGCCATTGGCGACCATGTCGCGCGCTTCTTTCACGAGCGGGTAACCGGTGTAATTATGAGTAAGTCCGTAGAGGCAGCGGGATGTTTTTACCAACTTCTCGAGCGCCTTGGCTTCTTTGAGGTTGAAGGTGGCGGGCTTGTCGCTGAGCACATGGAAGCCATTTTCCAGCGCCATTTTCGCGGGCGGGAAGTGCATGTGATTGGGCGTGACGATGGATACGAAATCCATCCGCTCATCGGCCGGCAGCGCGGCCTCCTTGGCTATCATCTCCTCAAACGTGCCATAGCAGCGCTTGGCGGGCAGGAAAAAATCTTTGCCACTGGCTTTGGATTTTCGCGGGCTGCTGGAGAACGCGCCGCAGACGAGTTCTATTTGGCCGTCCATGTTCGCGGCAATACGGTGCACCGCGCCGATAAACGCGCCGCGACCGCCGCCGACCATTCCGTAACGAATTTTTCTGCTCATAATTTTTTGGGTGATTACAGGAAAAGAGATTGAAACCGGTTGCGCGGCCTTTATATTGACCGCCCTTCGCCAAGTCAACGGTGTTTGACCTTGCGTGACGATGCAAATCCAACTGCTCAAATCGAAAATCCACCGCGCAGCGGTGACCGATGCCAACGTGAATTACGAAGGCAGCCTCACCATCGATCGCGCGCTGATGGACACCGTGGGACTGCGTGAATACGAGCGCGTGCTCTGCGGCAACCTCGCCAACGGCGAACGCTTTGAAACCTACGCCATCGCGGGCGAGGCGGGCAGCGGCGCGATTATTCTCAACGGCGCCACGGCGCATCTCGGTAAAATAGGCGATCGCCTTACAATCATGTCCTTCGCCAACATGGATGATGCGGAAGCAGCAGACTGGAAACCGAATGTGATTGTACTTGGCGAGAATAACGGTATCATCGCTACCCGTTAGGCGTTTTAGCGCCACAATCATAACCAAACTGAAAGGCTTTCGCCATGCTCTTTACAGCGGGAGATATCGCTGCAAAACTTAGCGGCAACGTGCTGGGCGACCGCACAATGCCACTCACCGGATTCCAAGCCGCCGACCGCGCACGCGCCGGCGACCTCACCTTCGCCGAAAATCGCACCTTCTTTGAACGCGCTGAGCAAAGCGCCGCCAGCGCGATCATCGTCGACAAAAATTTCACCTCCGAGCGCAAGGTGCTCATCCACGTGACCAGCGCACGCATTGCCTTTGCGAAAGTCGTGCCGCTCTTTTATCCCGAGCCCGGACCGCCCACCGGCATTCATCCTTCCGCCATCATTTCTGAAAAAGCCAAGGTTCACCCCGAGGCTTGCGTGGGCGCGCACGTCATCATTGGTGACGGCGCGAAGATCGGCGCGCGCACCGTTTTGCATGGCAATAATTATGTGGATGAAAACTGCGTGATCGGCGAGGACTGCGCGATTTTTCATAACGTCTCGCTGTACCCGCGCACCG
>CAUZWB010000378.1:0-3108 GCA_963583525.1 Verrucomicrobiia bacterium
CACGTGCTGGGATAGAGCTGTTTATGACGGCGTGAAAAATAAGTGAGGATGGCGCTGAAGGCGATGAATGCCTGCCCAATCAAGAGCACGCGACCGGCGTACACCGGCAGTTCCAAACCCGCCACGCCATTTTGATCGCCCAAAGTGATGCCAACCAACGCGGCGGTGACGCCGACATTCCACAGCACCGTGCCTGCGATGACAAAACCCGGACGGGCCAGCGGCGCGCCGCGCAAGCGGCTGAGCATCCACAGCGTAAGGCCGAGCCCTGCGTTGCCGCCGAAGCCAAACAGAAATGCCACCCAAGCGTTGGCCTGTAAATGGCCGTAAGTGAGGAAGGAAATATCGGACAAAAATTCCGGCATATGCAATTTAACCGAACCCATTACGCCGATGATCGCCGCTTTCACCAGCCACAGCGCCGCGCTGAAAAACAGAAACATCACCGGCCAACGACAGGAGGCATTGATTTCCTCCGGCGTAGCTTCAGGTGCAATGTTGTCTATCGATTCGCTCATCAAAATTATTTCTTTTTCGGATGATCCGGCTTGCTCAGGCTTTTCACATAAGCCATTAGCGCCGCGATATCCTCATCGGTAATGGGCGGGGGCGGCGGCGGCATTGGCACCAGCGCGCCTTTCACCACTTTTGCCATCGGCATTTTCACCGACTCAATAAAATATTTCTCGTCCATTTTCACCTTCACCACCTTGCCGCCAAAGCCGAGCGCCACTTCGCGTTCCTTGCCCCAAAACTCGCCAATAAACATCGGCGCTTTTAAAGCCAATCCCGCCGGCGCCGGCACTGCCGGATCAGTTTGATGACAGGTAAAACATATCTTGGTCAGAAACAGCGTCTTGCCTTTGGCAATGAGTTCCTTTTCATCCGACTGCGCGCCGAATGCGGTGAGAGCGCTCACCATCAAAATGTTCAATTTCAAGTGCATCAATCTTCTGTGCTTAAGCTGCGCACGTAGGCCATCAGTGCCTTCACTTCTTCGTCGGTTACTGGCGGCGGCGGTGGCATGGGGGTGAGAGCTCCTTTGAGTACGCGTAACCCGGAACCGGCAGCCGAAACGGATTCTGCAAAATATCCCGGCCCCATCACCACCCGCTCCAACGGCCCGCCCAAGCCTTTATGTACCAACCGTTCTTTGCCCCAAAAATCGCCGATGAATTTGGGGGCTCCCAGTGCCAACCCCGCAGGCGCAGGCACGGCCGGATCATTTTGGTGGCAGGTAAAACAAATCTTGGTGAGAAACAGAGTCTTGCCTTGCGCGATGAGACTGGGGTCGTCCAACTCCGAGACATCCGCCAAAAAATCCGGGTCCGGAATTTCAACCAATTTCAAACCCGCTGGAGGCGCGGTGCGTTCGGCAATTTCCTTTGAAATATTATCAGCACCCAATTCAGCCACGAGCGTCATCGCGTTTTGGATGGGGATGCGATAGTGCTTGAGCGATTCATCCGCTATCCCAAAATTGTTGAGCGCTTCTTCATCTGCGGCGTGTAATTCAGCCAGCGTTTCCGCGCGTTTTTGGTCTCGCTCGGTATTTCGTTGCGGCTGCACTGTTGCCCCCCATTGGGCGACCACCCACACCGCCAGCACCACCGTCAGCGCCAGGGCCGCCAGCTCATGCGCGGCCCAGCTCGGGCGCACGGCATCAGTAGTGGCTTCAGTCGATTCGGGTTCGTGGCTCATTAGTGTCGCTCCAGCGCCTCGCCCATGCGCGGATCGCGTAGCGGGCAGACGGGATGGTCAAACAGGTTGCGGATAAAAATCATTGCGAGCGTGCCACCGATCAACAACCACGCGCCCACATCCGCCAGCGCAGGCGATGGGCCATCGGGATGGATTTCCGGCATCACGTTAAACGTCATATCCATATAATGCATCAGCACTACCCAAATGAAAATCGGCACCATCAGTTTATTAGTGAGCTTGCCGTCAATGCGCAGCAGTGCGAGGAATGGAATCACAAAGTGACCAACAATGAGCGCCACGCCGACGTACATCCACGTGCCTTGTTCGCGCATCACATACCAGAACGTTTCTTCCGGCACGGCTGCATTCCATATGAGAAAATATTGAGAAAAGTGGATGTACGCATAAAACACCGTGAATGCCAGCAACAGCGTGCCGAGGTGATAAAACTGCAGGCGATGGAGTTGCGGCAAATGCCCGCGCGCCTTGAGAATGCGGCCGATGATCCACGCCGTGGCAATGCTCACCCACACGCTGCCGGCGAAATAATACACGCCGTACATCGTACTGAAAAATTGATGCTGAATGCTCTTCATCCACAGGATACAACCGAGCGTGAGCGAGAAGGCAAAGAGCGCCACGCCGTAGCCCGCGTGAATGCGCATCATCCGCGTGCACATCACTTGTTGGTTATCCTTCTCAAAGGGAAGCCCCTGGAAATTGCGCGAGAATCCGGCCATCAAGTTTTCCGGAAAAACCAGTTTGCCTTCGAACGCCTCCGTGCCGGATTTATCCTGCTCCAAACTCCAGTACCGCAACCGATGCGTCAGCCAACCCCACATCAAAAACAAAACCACCGAGGCCGTGTACCACATCGGTTTGTTGAACAACGCGGCCTTCGCGTGCAATGCGTGGTCGGCGTGCGGATCCAAATGCATCCACGGATAAATATCCATCGCCAGAAAACCAATCGGAATAAATGCAATCCCAAGCCACGGGAATAGCAAACAGGAAAGATGCTCAAGATAGCGGCGAATGGGCGCGGACCAACCGGCATCAAACAGATGATGCACCAACACGAGGAACAACGAGCCGAGGCCGATGCTCAGGAAAAACATAAACGCAGTGAGATACGAATAGGCAAACTGCTGTTTGTCGTCGATGAAGCCGTAAACGCAAAGCAACAGACCGAACACCACCGCGATTTGCGGGATGCTGCGCCATTGAGTTTCTTGTTGCTGCACGGGCACGGTGGCGGTCTCAGTGCTCATTATTCGGTGCCCTCCTCTTTTGCTTCAGCAGCTTCGGGGGCTTTTTCTGGAATCAAAAATCGCGCGGGCACGTTGTCTGTTTTTGCATCGCCCAAACGGCTCAGCTGCAGCGCGCGCACATAAGCCACAATGG
>CAUZWB010000379.1:0-3106 GCA_963583525.1 Verrucomicrobiia bacterium
CCGTATATGCCTCAGAAAAGCTAGCGCGAGCAGCAACGCAAACACGATGGTCTGACTTGCCCGTGTCTGTTCAAGGGCAAGCCAAAGATCTTTTTGTAGATACCGTCGCGGTGAGCAGTGCCGGACTTTGCCATCCCAGCTACGCGCCTTTGGTCGAAGCGCTTTGTACGGAACCGGGCTGCGCAACTGTCCCTGGGCTGCCGCAAGGTGTGCCCATCAATACAGCGGTGCAGATCAACGGCGGCGCAACCACGGTGCTGCAGCTACAAGACGGCCACCGCATGGGACGTGGCCATCCCGCCAGCCATATGGTGCCAGCCCTATTGGCTTTGGCCGAAGAGACCAACGTAAACGCTGATGCCGTCTTATCGGCCTTGGTCGCAGGATATGAAATCGGCGCGCGCATTGGCATTGCCATGGATGGCCTTAATCCTTTGCTGCATGACACCGGCACATGGAGCGCTATCGGCACGGCTGTGGCAGCAGCCCATCTGTTAAGCGGTGCAGAAGCGACCGTAATCGCCGCCGCCATAGAATCCTCGGCCGCGACAGCCCTGATGCCTTACCGTGAGTTGCCGGTGCAGGGCGCTAGCGCGCACCATCTCTACATCGGTCTGGGCGCAACGTCAGGTGTGATGGCCGCACGCGGCGCGGTGGCAGGTATGGCGCCGCTCCCCGGCACCCTTGAAACTTTTTTTGGGCCGCGGGCTGGTGCTGCGTTCAATGCAGGCCTGCTCGGCGCTGGCCTAGACGAAACTGAACATTGGTCTCGGTTTGAAATTGAACGTGCCTATTTCAAAGTCCATCCGACCTGCGCCCACCTTCATGGCGCCAACGACGCAATTCTGTCCCTAATCAACACGCACGGCTTTGGTGCTGATGATGTCGGAAAGATAGAGGTCGCCACCTATGCGGCGGGCCTATCGTTTGACAACCCTACACCAGTGAATGCCTTCGCAGCCCGGTTCAGCATATCGGCAACGGTCGCCGTTGCTGTGTGCTGCCGCGCTTTGGATGAAACGACACTCACCGATGAAAACTTAAAAAGCGCAGCCGTCCAGGCGCTGATCAAACGCATCCATGTGGTCCATGATTCCGCACTGGATGCGGGGTATCCGGATGGACGGCCCGCGTGTGTGACCTTGTCGCTGAACGACGGCACCACGATATCTGAACGTGTTCAGTTTCCGCGCGGCGATCACACCAACCCGATTGACCGGGGCAGCCTCCGCGCCAAAGCACGAAGGCTCTTATCCATTCGGTTTGCTGATAGAGATGCCAACGCGGTTTTAGACGCGTTGGACTCCTATTTGGACGGCAGGCCTATAGGTGACGTATCCACAGCCATGAGAACGCCATCGCGCACGGTTTAAACCGTTAGCTTCTAGTTTTCGCCGCCGTCGCCATGATCTTGCTGCACACGGTCCATGGCTGTTCCAAGGGCATCCGCACAGGGATCAGAAAGGTCTTTGATATTGTTCATCACGCACTGCACGCCGGGCATGCCCATGAGTCCAGGACCGGTTTTGCCATGTCAGGTTTACAGGCCAGCGTGACTAGGCTGGAGCCACCTTACCCCACCATTCCGGCTGGAGGTTTGCCCCGCCCCCATCGGCTGGGCTACGGCAACAGTAGCGGCGCAAAGACTGACAATAGCGAACACAAGGAACAAGCGAGACATAAGGGCGATCCTCTTTTTCAGGTGTGAATCATGATCTGAAAACTACGCTAAGGCTTTTTGGTGGATGTGAGAAAACGTGTCACCATGCTTGTGTCAAAACCGGCTAATTGGAGGGACCAACGATGACGGACAGAACCAGAAAACGCACGTGCCACATTTTTGTTCTCGCTCTTGCCGGCAGCCTGTGCTTTTCCATGATGTATGTATAGTTTGCCTTCGGTTCTCGCACGGGCACCATGGAAGATGTCGTTTTCATCATGCAGCAATGCTAACTGTGTACACCATAACGTAGAAGTGTGACGCCGCCCTGTGCGCATTCATGTTCTTCTTCTGGTGCTTGGACTGGCACTGCCATCACATGCCGCTGACAAGGTGCCACTCTCTGTCGGCGCATTATCCGTTGCCGGCGACCCCATCGATCAAATCATTCAGCAATTCAAAATTGGTTTGGACCTCATCGCTCCAGACCGGTTTGAGACAAAGCTTCTCACTCGCGGTGAGGCTGGTGGCGAAGAAGCGTTGATGAGCGCCGTGCGCCGCGGCCGCATGAACATGGCTAGCTTCACCGGCTCTGGCATGTCGGCTGTTGTGCCTGAGTTTTCTGTCACCATGGCACCCTACCTGTTCGCCTCTTATGGCGAACTCGACTTTGTCCTCGATCATTTTCTAGCCGAGCCGTTGTGGCGACTGGCGGAAGACCAAAACCTTCATGTGTTCGGCTGGCTCGATGATGGCTGGGTCAGCCTCTACGCCAAAGACCCCCTTCTCGTTCCGAAAGACGTCAACGGATATCCCATGCGCGCCTGGCAGGTACCCACATCTCACATATTTTTCGAAACCTTGGGTGCAGACACCATCGGCATGTCTTTTCCCGATTTGATTCCAGCGCTACAGACCGGACTGGTACGCGGCTCTGAAATCGCGCCCATGTTTTACGACGTCGTTGGCATGGCAGAGCACGCACCTCATTACATACTAACGCAGCACGCCTACAACACCGGGGTACTTGCCGCGAACAAAGAGTGGCTCGACTCATTGAAAGAAGACGAGCGCAACGCCGTCATTGCCGCGGTGCCGGACAAGATAATTGCACGGGCGTTATTGCGCGACGGGGTGCCGGCTAATTACGCGTCCATGAAAGCGCAAGGCGCGATTATTCATGACCTCACAGAACGCCAGCGGGCCCGCTGGGCAGCAGCAACAAAGCCGGCCCATGAGGCCTTGCTGCAAGACCTTGGCCCTCGAGCCCGGGCCTTGTATGCCCTCATCCAGGAAGGCAAGACGGCCTACGCGAATTCACTGCAATGAGCGAGAGATGGTGCCGCCTGCAAGATTCGAACTTGCGACCCCCGCATTACGAATGCGATGCTCTACCAACTGAGCTAAGGCGGCGGCGCTCATAGATGCTAGGCATCTTTGGGCGGC
>CAUZWB010000380.1:0-3104 GCA_963583525.1 Verrucomicrobiia bacterium
AAAGTTTGGATGAGTTGTTTCCAGCTTTCATCCCGGCCATTGCCAACGGTGGTGTCCTGCCGCAAAAAATCTCGCATCGGTTCGTGCAGACTGATGGCTTCGTCGATCTTCGGATTGCTGCCGGCTTGATACGCGCCGATGGAAATCAAATCCTGGCTCTTGCGATACACCGCCATACTTTCGCGGGCGTGGCCCATGTGGGCGCGTTCCTCGGGCGTGAGCAAATCGTGCGCAAGACGGCTCACACTTTCCAAAACATCAATGGCGGGATAATGATTTTGCGAGGCCAATTCGCGCGAGAGCACGAGGTGCCCGTCGAGGATGGATCGCGCGGCGTCGGCCACCGGATCGTTCATATCATCGCCTTCCACAAGCACATTAAATAATCCCGTGATGGAGCCGTGCTCGTTGTTGCCCGCGCGTTCGAGGAGCTTGGGCAACAGCGAAAAAACTGAAGGCGTGTAACCGCGCGAACTGGGCGGCTCGCCAATGGCGAGGCCAATCTCGCGCTGCGCCATTGCGAAGCGCGTGATGGAATCCATCATCAACAAAACATTTTTGCCTTGGCTGCGGAAATGTTCAGCAATCGTCATTGCCAAAAAAGTTCCCTTCACTCGGGCGAGCGCCGGCTCATTGGAGGTGGCCACGACGACCACGGATTTTGCGCGGCCGGCTTCATCGAGATCGCGTTCCAAAAAATCGCGCACTTCACGGCCTCTCTCACCGATGAGCGCGATGACGTTTACATCCGCCTCGGATTTGCTGGCCATCATTCCCATCAAAGTGGATTTGCCCACGCCGCTGCCGGCAAAGATGCCGAGACGTTGGCCGCGCCCGAGCGGCGTAAAGGTATCGATGGCTTTGATGCCGGTTTCAAAAATTTGATTAATGCGGCCGCGCTTGAGGGGGTGCGGCGTTTCGAGGTTTAGCTCGGCAAGTGGCAGTTGCGGGATGGCGCCAAAATCATCGAGTGGCTCGCCCATTCCATCGATCACGCGGCCCAAAAGTTCTTCGCCCACGGGCACGCGCAGAGAATGGCCGGTGGCCACCACTTCGCTGCCGGGACAGATGCCCTGCACTTCGCCGAGCGGCATGAGCAACAGATTGCGATCGCGGAAGCCCACCACTTCGGCCAGTAATTTTTGGCCGGTGATGCGCGACTCGATGCGGCAAATTTCGCCCACTGACGCCATCGGCCCCTGTGACTCGATGACCAATCCGATCATCTGCGTCACGCGCCCGCGGTTCTCGACGAGGCGGGTATTGGACAGGCGCGTGCGCACCTG
Organism: Verrucomicrobiia bacterium; assembly: GCA_963583525.1. Classification (GTDB taxonomy): domain Bacteria; phylum Verrucomicrobiota; class Verrucomicrobiia; order Limisphaerales; family UBA1100; genus JACNJL01. The sequence continues at coordinate 1,287 of CAUZWB010000380.1, forward strand.
CCGAACCCCTTGGCTCGTGCGGGAACTGGTTTTTTGTTCGTTGGCAATCATTTCAAAAAATCAAAAATTTTAGGCACTCACTGTTTCGCGCAACAACGCTTCGCGGGTTTCGCGGCGGCCATCGATGACGCCGCAGCGGGTTTCCACCAGGCAACCGCCGCGGGAAACTTCCGTGCCCTCCAAATACCGCACGCGGCGTTGGTGGGGCGAATCCTTCAGCAACTCACTCTGATGACTCTTCAGCATTTTCAAATCCTCGGGATGCAAATGGACGGACACCTCGGCATCCTGTTCGCAGTGCTCGAGCGTTTCGCGAATGGCGGCTTCGATGACGCCGGTGCTGATGGGCAAGCCATGCACGAGGCGGATGGCGGCTTCAGTGGAAAATTCAATCAACTCCGCCTCCAGTTCGTTGAGGCGCGCGGCGAGTTGCGACTGCACCGTCTCTTCGATGGTCGCCAATTGCTGGTTGGCGCCTTCGGCCTTGGCGGCTTCCAACTCCGCGCGCAGGGCGGCGAGTTGCGGTTCGTACTCGGCGGCAGCCTCGTCTCGGCCGCGTTGGTGGCCGGCGGTTTCCTGCTCGACGAGTTGTTCCTCGTGCGTGAGGCCGGCGGGTTCCTCGGGCAGCAAGGCCTCGGCGGGGCCAATGGCCAGCCGGATGCCGCGCAGCGGAGCTTCGGTTATAATGTTGTCGATGGCTTGTACCATAAATTGTTCTTCCTATTACTCGCCTTCCAGTGAGATTTCGCCTTCGGTTTCGAGTTGGCGCACCACATCGATGATTGAGTTTTGGTTGGCCTCCACTTCGCGCAGGGAGATTTTTCCCATATTGTCGATTTCCTCGCGCACGTTTTCGGCGGCGCGTTTGGAGAGCGAGCCCAGCATGGCTTCCTTGAGCGTGTCGGTGGCGGCGCTGAGGGCCACGGCCAATTTGCTGGCATCCACTTCGCGCATGATTTTCTGGATGGTCTTCACATCGAGCGTTTGCAAATCGTCGAAAGTGAACATCTTCATGCGGATGGAGCGCACCAAATCCGGCGCGCGTTCATCCATGTTGTCGAGCAGCTTCTTGCGCTCGTCCTTGCTCATGGCGTTGAGCACGGCGGCGGCGGATTTCTCGCCACCGGTTTGATTCAGCGCGCGGCTGACGCGTTCACCGACCTTGGCCGAGAGCACTTCGCCGAGGGTTTCCACCACCTCAATGGGAGTGGACTCGAGGGTGGCAAGTTTTTCCACCACTATTTCGCGCACGCGATCAGGCATGCTCATGAGCACTTCAGATCCTTTTTGCGCGGGCAAATAGCTGACCACCAAAGCGATAGTTTGGGGGTCTTCTTCTTTGAGCAAATTACAAATCGAAACGGAATCCAAATCAATGATTTGCTGCATCGTCGCCACACTTGTGCGGGCGGTGCCCACGCGGCCGATAATTTCCGCCGCCTTAAAGAGCCCCACGGATTTTTCCAGCACGGCCCGGGTGAAATCCACGGAACCACTGATGCCCGACTGCGCTTCCACGGCCATCCCGGTGAATTCCTGCAGCACGGCGCCCTGCATGGTAGCGTCGAGCACCGGCAGGTTTGCCATCTCAGCGCATACCAGTTCGCGCTCGTTATCATCAAAATTCTTGATGATATCCGCCGCCGCATCCTCGCCCATGACGATGAGGAAGGCCGCCAACTTCTGCGACTGGGTCAACTGCAAGCCCTTGGGGCCGGCTTTCCTTTTTTTCTTTGCTTCAGCCATGGTTCAATTTGGTTTTAAGTCTGTTTCAGTTCAGCTTGCGGCTCCATCATCGGCATCTTCGTCATCTTCGTC
>CAUZWB010000381.1:0-3076 GCA_963583525.1 Verrucomicrobiia bacterium
TGGGAGCAGAATAGCAAATGAGTCCTCGTCTTGGGCTTGTCATTTTGGTGAGTGCGATGGGGTGTGGTAAATCCACCCACCCGGCCCCGCCTGTTCCACCCACACCTTCCCCGGCTGTCACGAAACCAGCTTTTCAATTCCCAACCGAAAACCACGCCCTCCTCCGTGAAGGCGAAGAATCAAATTTTTTTGCCCCGACCGGCCCTGAAAGGCCATGGAACAGTGGCGCCTTCGGATGCGTGCGCAACTCGCGTACACGCATCCACGAGGGCATTGACATTCTGTCACTCCAGCGCGATGACCACAATGAACCCACTGACATTGTGACAGCGAGCTTTGCTGGCATCGTGGCGCACCTTAATTTCAATATTGCCGCATCGAATTACGGTAAATATATCGTGTTGCGCCACGTGGTTGAAGGGTTGCCTGTTTACACGCTTTACGCCCACCTCAAAGAAATAGCCGGAGGATTGAAAATCGGCCAGACAGTGTCCAGCGGCGACACGCTGGGCATCCTCGGCCGCACCACAAATACAAATGACAGCATCGCCAAAAACCGCGCACATTTGCATTTCGAAATTGGCCTGCAAATCCACACGCAGTTTGAGAGTTGGTTTCGGCACTGGTATAAGGGCGGCAAAAATCTCCACGGCCCATGGAACGGGGTAAACCTGCTTGGCCTTGATGCCGCTGAAATTTTACGGAAGGAAGCTGCGGGCAACTTTGATTTGCTGGCACATCTTTCCAATCAACCCACATTGTGCCGCGTGCGCATCCATCAATCTCAACTGGAATGGGCCGAGCGCTTCCCCGGGTTGGTAATTCACACTCCCCATACCGAAACTCTTCCGGTGCAAGGTTGGGAAGTGGATTTAAATTTCAACGCCATCCCGATCCGGCTCAAACCATTGTACGCCGAAGGGTTGAAGCAAAAAGCTGGCGGCGTGCGTTTTGAATTGCTTGAGGTAAATGATGAAGAGCGCCGTAAGCACCCGTGTCGATCGCTGGTGTTCAAGCAAGGCGCACGCTGGGTGCTCACCCTCAAAGGCCTTCGCGCACTGGATTTACTGGCGTGGCGAAACGGTGAATGAGTTTACGTCAATCCTCCTGTTGCCCAATTGGCTCGCGCTTCGGCTTAAACTCTTTAGCCATTCGGTGCCCATTCTTAACCACTGCTGCCGGCAGCTCGGCTTCCATCCCGCGCTTATACCGCCCTGCCTTGGGGTCTCCGTTCGCAGTGGCCAACACTGCCCACATGAATGCTTTCGCGGCACTCTTGGGAACACCATCGCCGTATTGAGTGCGCAATATCATCAGTTGCTGCGCTTCAGCGTGCCCCTGCGCAGCGGCGCGCGAAAAATATTTCCCGGCCTTTTTGTTGTCTCGCCCCACTCGCCCTTCGCCAATATCATACATAAACCCCGCTAAAAACTGCGCCTCCATGTGCCCGTTTTCAGCAGCCATCTCGAGATATTCCAGCGCCAATTTGTGTTCCCGTTTGCTATTTCTTAGGTAGTACGAATTGCCAACCTTGAATTGCGCAGTCACATCACCATCATCAGCCAATTCCTTCAATTGACCGAATTTGGTTTGGGGCTTCTTGTTGCAGGCAATGCAAGCGAGCAACAGCAAACAACACAGCATGCGCATCAGTACACGAATACTCTGTTCGACAATTTTTGGAAAGAGGAAAACCCCTTGCGCCCCGCAATCACGTGCGGCATGTTCCCCGCGCAATGGAATACCGAGTTTCAAAACGTGCCGCATCCCTGTCACCCTCGCTCACTCTCGCCATCACCGCCAAAGCCAAAGCGCTGCGCGCCGCCGGCGAGGATGTGATCGGACTCGGCGCGGGCGAACCGGATTTCGACACACCCGAGCACATTAAAGCCGCCGCCGCTCAAGCACTGGCCGATGGGTTTACCAAATACACCCCTGCCGCCGGCACGCCTGAGCTGCGCGCGGCAGTGGCCCGTAAGTTTGAGCGCGAAAACAATCTTCAATACGATCCGCAACAAATCATCGTTTCCTGTGGCGGCAAGCATTCCTGTTATAATGTGATCCTCGCCACCTGTGAGGAAGGCGACGAGGTGATTATCCCTGCGCCTTATTGGCTGAGCTATCCCGAGATGGTCACGCTCGCCGGTGCCACACCGGTGATAATCGAAACCACCGACACTACGGAATTCAAGGTAACGCCCGATCAACTCCGCGCCGCCATCACCAACCGCACGCGGCTCTTCATCTTCAATTCCCCGAGCAACCCCACCGGCAGCGTGTACACGCCTGATGAAGTGCGCGCGCTTGGCGATGTGTGTGTGGAAAAAGGCGTGCTCATCATGAGCGATGAAATTTATGAAAAACTTCTGTACGGCGATGCCGTCTTCCAAAGCGTCGCCGCATGCTCGCCTGAGCATCAAGCGCACACCATTATCGTGCACGGCCTCGCCAAAGCATATTCGATGACCGGCTGGCGCATCGGCTTCACTGCCGCGCCCTTGCCCATTGCCAAAGCCATCAGCGCCATCCAAAGCCACAGCACCAGCAACCCAACCTCCTTCGCTCAATCCGGCGCCGTAGAGGCACTTGACGGCCCGCAGGATCACATCGCCATTTGGATGACCGAGTTTTCCAAACGCCGCGCCTTCGCCCACGAACAACTCAATGCCATGCCCGGCCTCACTTGCGTAAACGCTCGGGGCGCATTTTATTTGTTTCCAAACATTTCCGGCACCGGCCTAAAATCAGTAGAGTTCTGCGAGCGCCTATTGTCCGAAGCTAAAGTCGCCGCCGTCCCGGGGGTTGCCTTCGGCTCTGATGACTATCTTCGCATCAGCTACGTCACTAGCATGGAAAACCTGGAACAAGCATTGAGCCGATTAGCTGCGTTCACCCAACAAGTGATCAACGAAAAATAGGCGACCTGAAACTACGGGCGTTTCTTTAGTGACATCCCGGGCTGAATATCCGCCTCCATCGATTCTGGCTCAATCCCTTCGGCAAACTGTTTCTCCGCCAATAACCCGATCATAGCGGCGTTGTCTGTGCACAATTCCGGCGAAGCGAGGCGCAGGAC
>CAUZWB010000382.1:0-3075 GCA_963583525.1 Verrucomicrobiia bacterium
TAGAGGGAGTTCAAAAGCTTGGCGCAGGATTTCACCTGATTGCCGGTAAGGCCCAAGGCGAAAGCAATTTTGCGGCAATGAAAACCCTGTAGGCCGGCGGCCGGGTCAATGGACTGCAGGAGAATCTTCTCAGGCGTTTCTGACGCCACCTCTTCAATATTCACGCCACCTTCGGTGGAAGCCATGATGGTCACCCGGCAGGTGACCCGGTCGATCAGCATGGAGAGATAAAGCTCGCGATCAATATCACAACCAGCTTCTACGTAGATGCGCTTAACCTCTTTACCCGCAGGCCCGGTCTGGTGTGTGACCAGAGTTTTGCCCAGCATGTCGGCGGCATTTTCTTTGACCTCGGCCACGGACTTGCAAATGCGCACGCCACCTTTGCCCTTGCCGTTGTCTTCCTTGAAGGTGCCCTTGCCGCGGCCGCCTGCATGAATCTGTGACTTAACCACATAGACTTTGCTGCCAAGACCAGAGGCTACGGTTTCAGCCTCGGCGCCGGTGTAGGCCACGCCGCCATCAGGCACAGGCACGCCGTGCTTTTTCAAAACTTGCTTGGCTTGATACTCATGAATATTCATGGCGTTTCCCCTGAGCCGGGTTCGGTGGGTTGGTTACTTGAGTGTCATTATTTACCGAGCGACTTGTCGATTTTTTTGCAAGCCTTCATCAGCCCTTGCACGGATTTCACCGAGTTCGTGAACATTTTTTTCTCTGACGCGTTGAGACTGATCTCGACGATGCGCTCAATGCCTTTGGCGCCGACGATACACGGCACGCCCACATACATATCCTTGAGGCCATATTCGCCGTTGAGGGCCGCCGCGCAGGGCAGGAGGCGCTTTTGATCGCGTAAATAACTTTCCGCCATTTCAATGGCTGCCGCAGCCGGAGCATAAAACGCGGAGCCGGTTTTCAGCAACCCAACGATTTCAGCGCCACCGTCGCGAGTCCGTTGCACAATCTTGTCGAGGCGCTCTTTGGTGGTCCATCCCATTTTTATGAGATCGGGCAATGGAATGCCGGCAACCGCTGAGTAGCGCACCAACGGCACCATGGTGTCGCCATGACCACCCAACACAAAGGCTGTGACATCGCGCACGGAGACGTTGAATTCATCGGCTAGGAAATACCGGAAGCGGGCTGAGTCCAATACGCCGGCCATGCCTACCACTTTGTTGGGCTTGAGACCGGAGAACTTGCGCAGCGCCCAGACCATGGCATCCAGCGGGTTGGTGATACAGATGAGGAATGCGCCGGGGGCATATTTCTTGATGCCCGCACCGACCTGCTTCATGACGCTGAGATTGATGCCTAATAGATCATCGCGGGACATGCCCGGTTTGCGCGGCACACCTGCGGTGACGATAATCACGTCCGCACCCTTGATGCCGGCGTAACTTTTGGTTCCGGAAAGCTTCACATCTGACCCGTCGATGGGTGTGCTTTGCGCCAAGTCGAGCGCCTTGCCTTGAGGCACGCCGTCAGCAATGTCGAACAGGACAACGTCGCCGAGTTCTTTAAGGGCCGAAAGGTGTGCGAGTGTGCCGCCGATGTTGCCGGCGCCGATCAGCGCGATCTTATTGCGTGCCATGGTGTCCCCTTGAGTTTTACCGGCCAGGCACTGCGATCAGCACCCGAGCCATATTCTTTGTTGTGGGCCGAAACCCGTTGCCGGTTGGTAGCGCGAAACGGCTATGGGGGCAAGAGTGCCGCCTGACCCGGGCCCCTATAACCCCAGGTTTTCCGCCACATAGGCGAGTTTTTCAGGAACGCTTTGAACCTTGGTGCGGACCCGCGACCCCTGGCATACTCACACGCATCGCCCTCCCCTTTATCTGGATCACATCACCATGTTTCGTCCCTTTTTGACTACCTTTTGCCTCATATGCAGCCTTGTTCTCGGTGGCTGCGCCGCGCCCTTGGGGTCTGGCGTGGGTTCTGGCTCCGGCGCGGGCTCAAATGCGGGCCCAGACATGGATCTTCCGCCCATCGCCGACCTGACTGGCTACATTTTGGTGGACCCGGCAAACGGACAAGCCGTTTCGGTCGAGACCGTGGCCGCAGCATTGGCCAGCGCGGATGTGGTGTTCATCGGTGAAAGCCACCGCCATCCCGGCAATCACATCGCCCAAATGTCGATCTTCCGGGCCCTGCACCAACACAGCGGCAACATGGCGCTCTCCTTGGAGCAGTTCGATCGGGACGTACAGCCGGTGATGGATCAATACCTGGCTGGAGAAATTGGAGAGGCCGCGCTCAGAAGAAAGGGACGCGCCTGGGATAATTATCCGGTCAGCTACCGCCCGCTCGTGGAGTACGCCAAAACCCACGGCATGCCCGTAATCGCAGCGGAAGCGCCGAACATGGTGATCCGCTGCGTGGGACGGCAAGGGCCTGGGTTTCTTGACACCATACCAGCCGACAAGAGGGGCTGGGCGGCGGCAGAGCTGCATCTAAACGACGGGCCCTACAAAGACCGCTTTGTCGCGTTTGCCGACGGCAACGCCAGCCATGGCGAAGCTCCCGAGAATGGACAAGTGAGCGAGGCCGTGTTGCGGAGCTTTGCGGCTCAGGTGACGCGGGACGACACCATGGCGGAATCCATCGTCAAACAAATCACAAAACGCCCAGGAACCCAGGTAGTGCACTTGAACGGGTCTTTCCACTCCGCAGGGTTTCTCGGCACGGCCGAACGGGTGAAGTGGCGGCGGCCCGACTTAGAGATTGCTGTGGTGCACCCAATCGAAGTGGAAGACGCCATGGCGCCGTCGATCCCCGCGGATAAATTGGGTGAAGGAAACTTCCTCCTGCTGATCGCGCCGGCCCCAAAAACCTATGTGACCAAACAAGAAGAAATCGATGCCGTGATGGAGCAGATGAAGTTTCGCGAAAGCGTCGACTGCGGGCTTTAGAAAAGAATTTTTGGTTGGCAATTAGTATGATTGCAAAGCTCTCCGAGCTGCACAAACATCCACCTAGCAGCTACGATAACCTGTGGCATTTTCATGAGTAGCCGAGAAACTCCTTTTTTGGGTCAGATTGCTTGCACGGCCCCTAATCCACGTGTCG
>CAUZWB010000383.1:0-3068 GCA_963583525.1 Verrucomicrobiia bacterium
CGTTCGAGCGATTGTCAGTGAGGGCATTCCATTCCTTGGGCACCTCGGAATGTTGCCACAAAAAGTGAAGGAGGAAGGCGGCTACAAAATCAAAGGCCGGAAGCCTGATGAAAAAACGAGGCTCATTGACGACGCTTACGCTTTGGCCGACGCAGGTGCGTTTGCCATTGTGCTCGAGTTGGTTGAACCTGCAGTCGCCGCGGAGTTGACTTCCACGCTCTCCATCCCGACCATCGGCATCGGCTCCGGCCCGAATTGTGACGGACAAATTTTAGTCACCCCGGATTTATGGGCAACCTCACCGGATTTCATTCCCAAACACGTGCACCCCAACAAACAGGTGAAACGAGAAATGGAAACCACGATCACCGATTGGATGAAATTAATCGGGAACCCATGAGTAAACTCACACACATCAATGCCCAAGGTGAAGCCAAGATGGTAGATGTCTCCGACAAACCGGTGCAGCAACGCACCGCCACCGCCCGCGGGAAAATTCAAATGGCGGCAGAAACCCTGCAGCTCATTCGTCGCGACAAGATTGCCAAGGGAAATGTGCTGGCCACCGCTCGCATCGCGGGCATTCAGGCAGCAAAACGAACGGGCGATTTAATTCCAATGTGTCACCCCCTGCCGATCAATCACTGCGAAGTGGAGTTTGATTTTCCCAAGACGAACAACGCGATTGTCATTACAGCCACAGCCAAAGTGACAGCCCAAACGGGCGTGGAAATGGAAGCGCTCATGGCGGTGAATCTCGCCGCGTTAACAATTTATGACATGTGCAAGGCCGTTGATAAAAAAATGTGCATTACCAACGTGAAACTAGTTTCTAAAACAAAACAATGAAAATACAGGTGGGAATTATCACCGTGTCCGACCGCGCCGCGGCGGGCGAATATGAAAATCTGGGTGGACCGCTTTTGCGCGAGGCTGCTGATGGCTACGGCTGGGCAGTGCTTGCCGAGATGGTAGTGCGCGATGAAGTGGAGCAAATTCAACGCGCAATCCGTGAACAAATTTCTAAAGGATGCCATCTCGTGCTGACTACTGGCGGCACTGGCGTGGCGCCACGCGATGTCACTCCCGAGGCAGTGCGGGAAATTGCCGACCGCGAACTGCCAGGCTTCGGCGAAGTGATGCGGATGGAGTCGATGAAAATCACGAAGAACGCCATCCTCTCCCGCAACCTCGCCGCCGCCGTGGACAATGCGCTGGTGGTTTGCCTGCCTGGAAAACCAAAAGGCGCGGTCGAATGCCTCGGCTTTGTCGTCGAGGCTATTCCGCATTGCGTGGAAGTCGTAGCGGGCGTGCCAACGAGTTGCTGATGAAGTTCACCACAGAGGGCACAGAGTTTGTAAATTTGGTTTCCCTGTGATTTCTGTGTCTCTGTGGTAAAAATAATGAGCACCAAAGGTATCCAATTTTACAACCGCACCACTGGCGAAGTGGAAACGGAAGTAGTCTACGGCGAACAATGGCTGCGTTGGATTCTATTCAATCCCTTCGGCCAAATCGCGTTGCACGCGGTGGCAAAGCGCGCGTGGTTTTCGCGATGGTACGGCTGGCGAATGAGCTGCGCGGGCAGCGCCTCGCGCGTGAAACCGTTCATCGAGCAATACGCAATCGCTGAGAGCGAGCACGTGAAGGCTGCTGACAAGTTCACTTCGTTCAACGATTTCTTTTATCGCAAACTTAAGCCCGAAGCACGTCCTGTGGATGCGGCGGCAGATTCGGTGGTGTTTCCCGCAGATGGGCGTCATCTTGGATTTGCCAAGGCCTCGGAGGTGGAGGGCGTGTTTGTGAAAGGGCAACAGTTTGATTTGTCGCGCCTTTTGGGGGACACCGCGTTGGCCAAGAAATTCGCTGATGGCGCGGCGGTGTTTTCGCGGTTGTGCCCGGTGGATTATCATCGCTTTCATTTCCCGGTGGCGGGCGTGCCGCACGAGGCGCGTTTGATCAATGGCCTATTGTATTCTGTGAATCCACTAGCCCTGCGTGATCGGCTAGCGGTTCTTTGGGAAAACAAACGCTTCATCACCGAGATCAAAACAGAAAAATATGGAAGCGTGCTGATGCTCGAAATCGGTGCGACGAACGTGGGTAGCGTCAATCACACGTTCGTGCCCTCGCGCGCGGTATCGAAAGGCGAAGAAAAAGGATATTTCGCCTTTGGCGGCTCGGCGACGTTTACAATTTTTGAGCCGGGCCGCGTGGAGCTGGCGGCCGACTTGCTGGAACATTCGGCCCAAATGCGCGAGCTTTATGCCAAAGTAGGGGATCGAATGGGGTCCTTCCGGTCTTGATTTTATGGGCACGCAGGAGATAATCGCGTCAGGAAATTTATGAGAATCTTTGTTTTTCTATTATTCACGTGCAGCTCAATTTGCGCTGCAGATTATCGGCCCGGCCCGGACGCGCAACGCCAGGAAGGCGTGCCGCGCGGTAAAGTCATCCAGGGCGAATGGAATCATTGCAAGGCATTTCCAGGCACAACGCGTTCGTATTGGGTGTACATTCCGGCACAGTACAATCCGAAGCAGCCGGCAAATCTGATGGTGTTTCAGGACGGCGGCGGGTTTGTACGTGAGAAAGGCCACACGCGCGTGCCGATCGTGTTCGATAATCTCATTCACAAAAAAGAACTTCTGGTGACGATCGGGCTTTTTGTCAATCCGGGCACCGTACCGCCCAGCGAGGCGGGAAATCAGTCACGGCGCAATCGGGCGTTTGAGTACGACACGGTGAGCGTAGACTACGCCAATTTCATTATCGATGAGCTCTGGCCGGCGGTGGCAAAGACGCACAGCTTAAAGATCGCGAAGGACCCTCGCTCCCGGGCGATTTGCGGCAACAGCTCCGGCGGCATCGCGGCATTCACGGCGGCGTGGTTTCGGCCGGATTTTTTTGGCGGCGTGATCAGTCATATCGGGAGTTTTACAAACATCCGCGGTGGCTATGTGTACCCCGCGCTAATCCGTAAAACCGACAGGAAAAACCTCCGCGTATTGCTGGCGGAAGGTCGAAACGATTTGGATAATCTGCACGGGCATTGGCCGCTGTCGAAC
>CAUZWB010000384.1:0-3066 GCA_963583525.1 Verrucomicrobiia bacterium
AAATCCTCTCCGGCGGAGATCGCAAGCCTTTTCCCAAAAACACCAGCGGCCGCCTCGAGCTCGCCAAAGCCATTGCCAGCAAAGAAAATCCCCTCACCGCCCGCGTGATGGTGAACCGCATTTGGATGCTTCACTTCGGCAAAGGCATCGTCAGTTCCATCAGCGAATTCGGCGTGCGCGCCATGGATCCTTCCCACCCCGAGCTGCTCGATTACCTCGCCTGGTATTTCACCACCCACAACTGGTCCATGAAAACGCTGCACAAGCACATCCTCATGTCCAACACCTACCAGCAAACCAGTGATGACAACCCGCGCTACAGCATCAAGGATCCCAACAACATTTATTACTACAAAATGGATCGCCGCCGACTGGACTTCGAGGCCTTCCGCGACGGCATGCTTTCCATTTCCGGCAAGGCCGACCTCGCCATGGGCGGCAAACCCCTGCGCCTCACCGGCGGTGACCCCAACTATCGCCGCACCGTCTACGCCCTTATCGACCGCCGCAATCTCGATGACGTTTTCAAGACCTTCGATTTTGCCAACCCCGACAAAACCGCCGGCCAGCGATTCACTTCCACCGTCGCCCAGCAGGCACTCTTCATGATGAATAGCCCGATGGTGGCCGATCTCGCGCACCAACTGGTCAACCGCAAGGAATTCACCTCCATCCAGGATGACCGCGCCCGCATCACCGCGCTCTACAACATGATCTATCAGCGCGGCCCCGAACCCATCGAGCTCAAACTCGGCGTGCGTTATCTGCAGCAACAAACCGGCGGCGTCACCACCGGGGCAATGAAAAGCACCCCCACTTGGTACAACGGCTACGGTCAGGCCGATCGCTACAACGAGAAAAACAAACTCTACTCCATCAAATTCTTCCAGTTCCCCTTCACCGACGGCAAAGTTTGGAAAGGCAACAGCCCGCAGTTCGGCCCACTCAAGCTCACCGCCACCGGCGGGCATCCCGGTTCACACCCCAATGTAGCCGTCATCCGCCGCTGGGTGGCCCCGACCGACACCATCGTGAACGTGCGCGCCCGCCTCGAGCACAAGCTCGACGACAAAGCCGAAGCCGCCCGCGATGATAAAATGAACGAAGTCTTGCGCAAATTTTACGATGACAAAGTGTGGGATGGCATCACCGGCGTGATCGTTCACAGCCGCGTGGCCAATGGCGACGCGCGCCTCGGCAAAGAACTGTGGCGCAGCAACGTGCGCCGAGCCGCACGCGGCACAGATCTCTCCAACCTCACAGTGAAACGCGGCGACACGATCGACTTCATCGTATACAGCGGCAAGGTCATCGACCCCAAAGCGCTCGCCAGCACCAAACGCAATTATGGCTTGGAGAACCCCCAGCAGGATCAATTCACTTGGAACCCCACCGTAAGCATCAAAAAAGAAATCGCCGACGCCATGAACAAAAAAGCTGGCTCGCTCCAAATCACCTCATGGCAAGCCTCCAGCGAATTCCTCGGCGCCACCTACAAACCCAAACCCCTCAACGCCTGGGAAAAATACGTGCAAGTCCTCCTCCTCTCCAACGAAATCGCCTTTGTGGATTAAGTTCAGTTCCGGAGATTCATCAACCTCCCACCGGTGGCAAGGCGGTTTGCTTTTGCACGCGAATCTCTTTCTGCTCCTCCAACACGCGCAACAATTCCGCTTCCGGCAAATTGGGTTGAGCGGTCAACCGCGTTAGCTCCGCCAGCCGCCGGTCGAGATGCCGACAGCGCAGGCGACCCACTAAATCCGCCAATTGAGTTGCGGGGTTCGGGATGGAGTCATCCGCCGCGAGAGCACCGGTGAGGAGGCGCGCGCTGGCTTCATCCAGCTCGGGCACCAGCGCGCCGGCGTTCATGCCCAGTGCGGGGGCGCGCTCGAGGATGTGCCGCACTCCGGCGTGTTCCACCCATTCAGGGTTCAACTGCGCCGCCACCCAATCGCCGAATGCCGCATCAGCCGCATCGTGAAAGGCTAATCGCAACAGCCATTCCTCCTTTCGCGAGGGAGGCTCAGTGAAATTCACCGGCGCGGAAACCTCTTCCTCTCGCGGCCGATACACGCGCTCCTTCGGCAACCGCGCAAACTCCGCGTGCACCGCCTCGGCGGACGCGCCCACGGCCAGCGCCGTTTGCTGCACCACGCGATCGAGCAGCACGGCGTCATGCGTCTTGCGTACCGCCTCGCCCATCGCATGGATGACCGCTTGTCGGCCGCGATCGCTGCCGGTGTCGTTTTCGGCCACCAGATGTTGCAGAAAAAATTCAAAGAATCCCGGCGCGGCTTCCATTAATTCGCGAAACGCTTCCACGCCCTTTTCGCGGATGAAGCTATCCGGATCGTGCGGCGCGGGTACGGTCATCACCCGAATGGCCAGCTCGCTCTCGAGTAATCCATCAAGCGACCGCACGGCGGCGGCTTGGCCGGCGGTGTCGGAATCAAAACACAAAATCACTTCATTGGCATAACGCTTGAGCACGCGCGCGTGGTCGGCAGTGAGGGCGGTGCCCTGCGGGGCCACCACGTTTTCGATGCCGGCCATGTGGCACGCGATGGTGTCGAGCTGGCCTTCGCAGATGAGCACGCTCTCGGCGGCAATGATCGGTCGGCGCGCTTTGTCCAAACCATAAATCACTTTGCTTTTATGAAAGAGCGGTGTCTCGGGCGAGTTCACGTATTTTGCGCCCTTCACATCCGCCTCCAATACGCGCCCGCTAAACCCAATCACGCGGCTCTGTTCATCGCGGATGGGAAACATCAGCCGCGCGCGGAAGCGGCCATATTGCCGGCCGTCCTTGCTCGCCACCAAACCGGCTTGCTCCATCACGCGCGGGTCGTGCTTTTGCGCTTTGGCCCAGTTCACCGTGTCCTCCCAATCGCCCGGCGCGAAGCCCAGCCGGAAGGCTTCCACCGCTTCGGTACTCACGCCGCGTGCCTGCAAATAATCGCGGGCGGGTTGTCCGGCGGCGTCATTGAGCAGCACACTGTGCTGGGGCAAGCTTGCTTGCCTTGGAAGGTCGAACATTTCCCGATATCAAACTTGTTTGATAAACGG
>CAUZWB010000385.1:0-3063 GCA_963583525.1 Verrucomicrobiia bacterium
GCAACGGCCAGCTCCGCGCCAACGTGCACCTCCAAACCGCCAACAACGCGCGCGGCTACGAAGCGCAGCTGTTTGGACGCATCGAAACCAAGAACGGCAATGTCACCCGTCTCGACCTTGTCGCCAAAGGTGATTTTTGGGGCGAAGGCCGCTACACCCGCAACGCGCCAAAGGGCCGCTACCCACTCGCCATCGCCTTCACACTGGCCGACGGCAAAGACACGGCCGATGTCATCCCGCCACAAGGCTCGCGCGGTTGGATTCAGGGATACATTAAATAACCGAAATCAACTTTGCCACCGGGCGGTCGTTGAGTTTGCTGTCCCGGTTTTATCCAAAAATCGTTTGCTAAGCATTCCGCTGTGACATTGCGCCACCCGCTGTTTGACTCAATTTCAACGCAGCGCTTGCCATGTGCAGTGGTGGGGCGAATACCCCGCTGCATGCGCGGTCTTCTTTTTTGGGATTTCGTTTTGGTCGCCGCGGGCTACGGCCAAAAGAAAATCGGCGACCGCCGACGGTAACTCTTGCCAATACATCAGCCACCCCGGCGGTCCGCACGGTTATTTGATTTTCGACCTAAAACTCATCGATCAAGCCATGCGCCGCACAGTAAATGTTTTGCATCAGCAAAAAATTTCTGGAACGTATGCGCCCTCAAATTTCTGTTGCGTGCTGCCGTCGAAGCGATAACATGAACCCCAATGAATCGCTTACTTTTACTCTTTCTCTTTTTGACCGTTTCGTCGGTCGCTATTTCCGCACAGAACCATCCGCTTAAATTTTCCCTTCGCTCGGTGGCCAATGGCGATTGGACCGACGCGAAAACTTGGGAGCCGAAGCGCGTGCCGAAGGCGGGCGACCGCGTGCTGGTGAGCGCTGGCACAGTGGTGCGGTTTGAGGCGAAGCGCACGCCGGTGATTCGGCTGTTGCAGGTGGCGGGCACATTGCGGTTTGCGCGCGACCGCAGCACGGAGTTGAATGTGGCGCTGCTGAAAGTGCAATCCGGCAACCGTTGCACCGAGCGCGGATTCGCGTGTGATTTCCACGGCGTGAACAAGGCGGGTGAGCCGAACGCCGTGCCCACCGGCGCGATGCCAACGCTCGAGGTCGGCACGTTGCAAAATCCCATTCCCGCAAAACACACCGCGCGCATTCGGCTGCATTTCATCAAGGGCATGGACGAGGACGACGCGCCGGCGCTGGTGTGTTGCTCGGCACGAATGGAGCTGCACGGCGCGCCGATGGACCGCACCTGGGTCAAGCTCGGGGCGGCGGCGAAGGCAGGCGATGCGCGAGTGACCTTGGCCGAGCCGGTGACGGGCTGGCGCGTGGGCGATGCGGTGATTGTGACGGGCGCGAAAAAGCGCGATGAGATTGGCACCGAGGAACGCATCATCAAGGCGATGGACGGGCGCGTGCTGACGCTCGACCGGCCGTTGCGCGGGGAGCATTTTGGCACGGGCGAATTTCGCAGCGAGGTGGCGAACCTTTCGCGCAATGTCATTATCGAAAGCGCCGACCCGGAGGGCGAGCGCGGGCACACAATGTTTCACCGCTACAGCAAGGGCGGCATCAGCTACGCGCGGTTTGCGCACCTCGGCAAGGAAGGCGTGCTCGGCCGCTACGCGATTCATTTTCATCTCGCGGGCACCACGATGCGCGGCAGCGCGGTGGTCGGCGCGGCGATTGTCGATTCGCACAACCGCTGGGTGACGGTGCACGGTACGCAGTATTTAATGGTCCGCGATTGCGTGGGCTACCAGTCGGTGGGGCACGGATATTTTCTGGAGGACGGCACGGAGGTGTTCAATCTGCTCGACCGCAACCTCGGCGTGCAGGCGATGCGCGGGCGGCGGTTGCCCGACCAAGTGCTGCCGTTTGATCCCAACGACGGCGCGGCATTTTGGTGGGCCAACGGCCGCAACACACTCACGCGCAACGTGGCCGTAGAGAACGACCAGTACGGCTACCGCTACGACAGCCAGCGCCGCAGCAATTTTGACAGCCGCCTCCCCGTGCTCATGCCCGATGGTAAAACCAAAACCGTCGACATCCGCACGCTGGCCATCAGCCGTTTCGAGGCAAATGAGTCGCACACCGAGGGCCTCTACTCCGTGGCCTTGGCCGGCACCGACGGCGTGGGGCCGGACACGCGCCATCCGCATCGCGTGCGCGGACTGAAGCTTTGGCAAACTCACTACGCCCTGCGCGCGCAATTGCCGACGATGCTCATCGAGGACGTCCACATTGACCACGCCGCTTACGGCATTTACCGGCCGTGGTTCGAGAATCACGTTTACAAAAACCTGCACATCGCCGCCACCGGCGCGGAGCCCTTCAATCGCGGCTTGGATGACCGCAGTCTGCAGCACGGCAGCATCACCGTCGACGGCCTCACCTTCAGCCAGCTCGGCTACGGCGGCCGGATGCCGTTGATACAAATGAGCGCGAATAATGTAACCGGCAAGGCCGAGTCGCATTTCCGCAACGTGACCGTGCGCGACCGCTCGCGCCCGGATCGCTGGCCGTTGATGAATCTCGGCGGCGGCCCGCGCCTCCAGCCCTCCACCCCCAAGGGCGTGCCGTACTTTGTACACAACCACTTTGGCCCGGGCAAACACGCGAAGGTCGTCAGCACGCGCGCGAAGGATTTGCTCGGCGACGGCAACAAATACGCCCAGCAGCCCGGCCTCACCGGGGATGAATCCGTGATGGCGGAAGTGGTCAACGTGGAATTCCCCGAGCTGCTGAAGCCGTTGGACGACCTGCCGCCCGCGACCATAATCACCCGCATTGATGCAAACGGCGGCCGCTTGAAAATCTCCGGCACGACCCACGACAACGGCACCATCAAGGCCGTGACCGTGAATGGCAAACCCGCCCGCATCCACAGCCAACAACACGGCGTGGCCGACTGGAGCATCGAGCTGCCAAAAGCCGCGCAGCTCACCGCCGGCGCCACTGATACCGCCGGCAACACCGAAAAAACCCCACATCAGTTAAGGCTCATTGTAGGAAAACCGTGAACAAAGCTAGAGCCCTCGCCGGACTCTGCGAAAA
>CAUZWB010000386.1:0-3062 GCA_963583525.1 Verrucomicrobiia bacterium
CACCAATCATGTGCTCGGCTACGAAATGGTACTGCCCGACGGCACTGTGGAATGGCTCGGCATCGAGCCGGACGGCGGCGAGGAAGTAGCCGGCTACGATCTCCGCGGTGCGGCCATTGGCTGCGAGGGAATGTTCGGCGTGGTCACGCGCGTGTTGGTGCGACTGATGAAAACGCCGCCCGCGTTCAAAACTTTTCTTGGCATTTTTGAAAGCGTCGACGACGCCAGCCAAGCTGTCAGCGACATCATCCGCGCGGGCATCGTGCCCGGCGCATTGGAGATGATGGATCAACTTATCACGCAGGCCGTCGAGGAGGCTTATCACTTTGGTTTCCCGCTTGATGCGGGCGCGGTGCTCATTGTGGAACTCGATGGCCTGTCCGACGGCATCGGGGCGCAGGGCAAACTAGTCGAAAAAATTTGCCGCCAAAACAACGCCCGCGAAGTGCGCGTTGCCAAAGATGACACTGAACGCGCCGCCATTTGGAAATGCCGCAAACGCGCCTTTGGCGCCATCGGTCGGCTCAGCCCGAATTACGTCACACAGGACGGCGTGGTGCCGCGCAGCAAACTGCCGGAGATAATGCGCTTCATTCGCGCGACCAGCAAAAAGCACGGCCTACGCATTCCGAACGTTTTCCACGCGGGCGACGGCAACATCCATCCACTCATCCTTTACGATGAACGCAAGCCGGGCGAGACCCAGCGCGCGCTGGCGGCCGGTCACGATATTTTGGAAAAGTGCATCGAGCTCGGCGGCAGCGTCACCGGCGAACACGGCATCGGCGCAGAGAAAATCGATTTTATGCCCAAGCAATTTTCGACCGACGACCTTGACGCGATGAAAATGTTGCGCCGCGCCTTCGACCCCGACCAACGCTGCAACCCACACAAAATGTTCCCCGGCGGCAAACGCTGCGCGGAATTTGCACCCCGCAAACAAGCCCCCGCGTGACTCTCAAACCAAACAGCATCGAGCAACTCCGCCAGCAGCTCCCCAAGGCGAAGGCCGTGGAGAATATCGATTTGTCGGCGATCGGCAAATTGATTGAGCACGTGCCCGAGGATATGACGGCGACGGTGCAGGCGGGAATGAGTTTGGGCGATTTCCAAACTCACCTCGCGCAGCAAAACCAATGGCTGCCGGTGGACGCGCCCTGCCCCGCCGACCTTTCGATCGGCGCGCTGCTTGCGGGCAACACCACCGGCCCGCGCCGGTTTGGCTTTGGCACCGTGCGCGATTGGTTGATCGGCATCACAGTGGTGCTTCCCGATGGTCGCCTCATTCGCAATGGCGGCAAGGTCGTCAAAAATGTCGCGGGCTTTGATTTGTGCAAACTGTTCATCAGCAGCCGGGGCACGCTCGGCGTCATCGTGGAGGCGACGTTCAAATTACTGCCCAAACCGGAAGCGGAAGTGTTTCTCAAAAAAGACTGCGCCTCGCTCGATGACGCAGAACATTTGCTGGAGCAGATTTGGGAATCAGATTTACAACCGCACGTGCTTGACGTCCATCGCCTCGATGGGCAGCCCGTCAACTTGGTGACCGGCTTCGCGGGCGCGCGCGCGGACGTGGAGGCACAAACGAAGGCCGCCGCGGAACTCGGCCTACGCGCGGAAACTAACCTTGATTACGACGCAACATTCCGGCCCACCGCGCACGTCACCGAGTCCGTTGCGCCCGCCGATACAATCAGTTTCCTTCGCTCAATGACCGACTGCGATTTTGTCGCGCGCGCGGGCAATGGCGTGGTCTATCTCCGCCATCATCATCCGGAAAAATTCGAAGGCGGCATTGGCGACGACCTTGTCTTCGATCCGCCCGCGCTGCAGACTCGCATCAAAAACATCTTTGATCCCAAAGGCATTTTACCCAAGCTATGATCGAGCCCTTCATCGACGAAGATAAGTCACTCGCTTGCGTGCACTGCGGCTTGTGCCTTTCGGCGTGCCCCACGTATCTGGAAACCGGCAACGAAAACGACTCGCCGCGCGGCCGCATTTATCTGATGCGCGCGCTGCAATCAGGGCGGCTGCCAATGAACGCCACCGCCGTGCACCACATCGACCTTTGCCTCGGCTGCCGCGCCTGCGAAAACGCCTGCCCAAGCGGCGTCGAATACGGCCACCTGCTTGAACACACCCGCGATCACATTGAGAAAAATTATTCGCGGCCGGTGTTTCAAAAAATCCTTCGGCGGTTCGCCATTGAAAAAATATTCCCCTTCCCGTGGCGTCTCAAACTAGCGCTGCTTCCCGCGCGCATCGCAAAAGCGATTTGCCCTCAATGGCTGTTGCCGCGATTCGCTCGCGAGTCGTTGGAACTCATCCCGGATCATCCGCAAGCCGGCCGCGTCGACGCACTAGCCGCCGTGCCCGATTCCATTGGCCGCGTCGGTTTCATCGAGGGCTGCGTGATGCAAGTGATGTTTGCATCCACCAATCATAATAGCGTGCGGCTACTCAATGATGCCGGTTGGGAAGTGCACACGCCCGCCGGCCAAGTTTGCTGCGGCGCCTTGTACGCGCACAGTGGCCAGCTCGATTTAGCCCGCGAATGCGCGCGGAAAAATATCGCGGCGTTTGAGCCAATCAAACTGGACGCCATCATCATCAACGCCGCCGGCTGCGGCAGCACGCTCAAGGAATACGACAAACTTCTGGCCGACGATGCGGACTGGGCCGAACGCGCCGCCGCCTTCAGCGCGAAGGTGAAGGACTTAACCGAATGGATTACTCCGAAGACAGAAGTCAAAAATCTGAAGTTAAACTGTAAAGTCACTTATCACGATGCGTGTCATTTAGCGCATCCGCAAGGGATCACGCTTGAGCCTCGGGCACTCGTCCGTGCGGTGGCGGGGGAAAACTTTGTCGAATTAAACGAGGCGGATGTGTGTTGCGGCAGCGCGGGAAGTTACAACCTCACCGAACCAGAAATGGCCGCGCGCCTGCAACAACGAAAGATCAAAAACATCCTCGCCACCGGCGCCGAGATCGTGGTCACCAGCAACCCCGGCTGCCTCCTCCAAATCCAAGCCGGCTTAAAAAAAGCCAACCCAAAA
>CAUZWB010000387.1:0-3054 GCA_963583525.1 Verrucomicrobiia bacterium
TCTCGCCGCTGACTTTGGTGTGGCCTTGGGCGTACATGGATTTGGGTTCGCCAAAACAGTAGCGCACAAAATCCGCATCGTGAATATGTAGGTCCAACAACGCGCCGCCGGATTTTTTGCCATCGAGAAAAGTATTTTGACCCCAAGCCGGTGCTTCCGCCACGCGCCGAAAGCGCGCGCTCAAAACGCGTCCGTAGCGGCCATCGTCAATCGCATCTTTCACCCACGCCCATTCCGGCCAAAATCGCAGGCACATTGCGGGCATAAAATAACCTTTGGCGTTCTTGGCTGCCTCGGTGATTTCGTGTGCTTCATCTCCGGTGCGGGCCATTGGTTTTTCACAGAGTACGTGTTTGCCCGAGGCCAGCGCGGCGAGGGCTTGTTCGTGATGGAGAAAAGTGGGCGTGGTGATGTCGATGAGATCAATGGAATCGTCGGCAAGCAATTCGTTGAGACTGCGATAGGCGGCGATGTGGGTCATATCGAGCTTCACCGGTTCGTCACTCCCCACGTTTCCGTGGACGTCGGAAAAATCCCCATCGAGATGTCCTCCGCTCGGATTGCACAGCGCAGCGATCTCCACGCCGTCCACTTGTTGGTACGCGCGAATATGCGCCACGGCCATAAATCCTGTGCCTACAATGCCAACCCTAATCTTATCCATCATAACAATTGCTGTTCATTTTTTCGGCCACCGCCGCAAGCCGTGTTGAAACCACAAGCACCATACCATCCATACCGCTTCCCACGCGATGTGCCACGACATTTTTGAGGTGCCCTCGATGCGCTCGGTGAACACAATATTTTGTTCTGCCACGCGCAGGCCTTGCCGCCAGATTTTGTGGGTCATTTCAATTTGAAAACTGTAGCCATTGGAGCGCACGGCGGCGAGGTCGACACTTTCGAGTGCTTTGCGACGGAAACATTTGTATCCGCCGGTGGGATCGCTGAATGGCATGCCGGTGATCCACTTCACATATTTTGCTGCACCGAGGCTCAAGATCAACCGGCGCAAGGGCCAGTTGATGACTCGAATGCCGCCGCGATAGCGTGTGCCGAGGACGAGGTCAGCATTTTTTGCCTCGTTCAAAAAGCGAGGAATGTCTTTCGGGTCGTGTGAAAAATCACCGTCCATTTCAAAAATAAATTCGTAGTCCTGCTTCAGCGCCCATTCGAATCCTGAGCAGTAAGCGCGGCCGAGGCCGTTTTTTTCTTTGCGATGCAACACCTTGATGAATTTGTGTTTGGCCGCGAGTTCATCAGCCAAATCACCGGTGCCATCGGGTGAATTGTCGTCCACCACAAGCAAATCCACCGACAGCTGAGCGAGCGCCTCTACGATGCTCGGGAGATTGTCACGTTCATTGTATGTGGGGACAATGACCAGTGCTGGGTGTTCGGTGTCTTGCACGCCGCAGAGTTACGGGAGGAAGGTGCGGGGGCAAGTTATTTTGCGGGGGACGGCAACAATGTTTGCAGCGGACACTCTGAGCAGCGTGGGTTTTTTGGTTTGCAAAAGCGATTTCCCACGACAACGAGTTGGGCGTGGTAATCTTGCCAGTAGTCCAATTGCTCTGAGTCACGTTTTTGGCTGAGTGAATCGGTGCAGATCAATTGCAGGGCATCGTAATCTGTATTGGAATCGCACCATGCGTGCCGTTCAAAAATGCGTTTGGTGTACGTATCGATGATGAAGGTGCGATGATTGCCGGCGTAGAGCAGCATGCTATCGGCGGTTTCAGGGCCGACGCCGTTGATGGCGAGAAGGCGTTCGCGGACGGTGGCCGTGTCGCCCTTGAAGAAGCGCTTCAAGCTGCCGGCGTGTTGCTCGATGACCACATTGACAAAATTCCGCAATCGTTTGGCTTTGATGTTGAAATATCCTGAAGGCTGAATGAGTTGTGCGAGTTCATCATGAGAGAGCGTGTAAATTTTTTTGACCGACAACGCGCGCGCTGCTTTGAGGTTGGCAATCGCGCGCTCCACATTGTGCCACGAGGTGTTTTGCGTAAGGATGGCGCCGACGCAAATTTCAAAGGGTGTGTCCGCTGGCCACCAATTGAGATGGCCATGCGCGCGATGCATTAATCGGTATGCCTTGCGGAGTTCGAGTTTCATGGGCGAATGGGTGGCTCCCAGTCGCAGGCGGGGGTGAGGTTAGTTGTATCGGGTTTGAAGCCGACGCCGAAGGGGGCAAGGTTGATGGAATCCATCGGGATACGACCGTCACGCAGATTGAGGGTTGGCCAGCCGTCGGGGCTTATATCGTAGAGGTCGGGGTGGTGGAGCACCGTGGCGTCTTGAATTGATTGCGGAAGTTGAGATAGGCCGGGGTGGTAGTGGTGGCCGTTGCGTTCGACGCTTTCGATACCCAAGGTGGCGCAGACTGCTAGGTCCTGCAGGAGCGCGACGGGGCCAATGTTGCAAAGGTCTTCGCCAGTCATTAAAACGGCATCCCCTTCGCGCGCCCGTTTTTCTATGAGACAACGATTGGCGATTCCCTTGAAGATGCCTTTGCAGTTTTTATGGCTGGTGCCGGCGTAGCCAAGGCGGAGGGCGGTGGGGAGGCTGTCGAGGGTGGCGTCGGATTCATCAATGATGATGGGCGGGCGCTCTGGCCATTGGTCGAATTGTTCGCGCAGGGATTCGTCGAGCGCGATGTCGCGGTGGAGTGGCTGCTCGATGAAGAGGAGTTTGCTAAAAAAATTGCGGAGGGTGGCATCGTCCTGCACCGATTGCCAAAATGTTTGGAAATCGGTAATGCTGTTAAACTGCTCGTTGCCGTCCAGTGTGAAGGCGAAATCAGCGGGGGCGTTTTGGGTGATGATTTTGGAAAGGGCATGCAGCCGGGCAAGGTCCGTGTTGGGTTGGCCGTTGATTTTTATTTTGAAATGGCGCAGGCCGTAAACGCTGATGCAGTCGGTGAGCGCTTGGGGTAGTGCGTCGTCGGCTTTTTGGGCCGGGGTAATGTCAGCGGCGGTGAGGGGATCAGCGAGGCCGATGGTGTGGCGGACGATGATGGATTTGAGCGGAGTGGCAGGCAGCCAATCGGCG
>CAUZWB010000388.1:0-3050 GCA_963583525.1 Verrucomicrobiia bacterium
GAGAAATCGGCGCAGAATTTTATCGATGGATTAGGGGCGAGCAAGCAGCGGGACTTGTGGCGGCTGGTTTTTGGGCTGGGAATTTTGCACGTGGGCGCGGGTGTGGCGAAGGCGTTGTGTCGGCGCTATGCAACGATGGATGAATTGATGGACGCGTCTGAGGAAGAGTTAGTGGCAATCGATGATGTGGGCGCGGTGATCGCGAAGAGCGTGCATTTTTGGTTTGGCGATCCGCAGAATCGTGCGCTCATTGAAGTGCTTCGCAAAGCGGGATTGAATTTTGAATCGTCCATAGTCACATCGAGCGAAGCCGCCGGGCCGTTGGCGGGCAAGGGGTTGGTGCTCACGGGCACGCTGCCAAATTTAAAACGGCACGAGGCTGCCGCATGCATCGAAGCGGCGGGCGGCAAGGTGATCGGCACCGTCAGCAAAAAAACCGACTATGTGGTGGCGGGCGAGGCGGCGGGGAGCAAGCTGGCCAAGGCGGAAAAATTGTCCGTGCCGGTGATTGATGAATCGGAACTTTTGCGCCTGTGCGGCGAGTGATGGGCAAAAGGTGCCATCCAATTTCGCACAATCTTTTTGTTTCCGGCAAAAAGCATGGTGAATAACCCGAGCTTGGGCGTTGGCCCGGTTTCTGCTAAACACAAAGCCGTTGCGAGGGAGCCGCACGAATTCACCAAGGAGGGGGAAACAATCAACCGTTTTATGAAGGTGCATCGTGTTTTCGCATTTGGGGCAAGCAATGAAGATGGGACAATTGGAACCACCGGACACGCATTTCCTGTCCGGCGCTGAAGGGTGGATGGAATTGGGGGACTACGATTCGGCTCTGGCCGAGTTGGAGTTAATTTCACCGGACTACCGGCGGCACTTTGATGTGCTGCAGGTGCGTTGGCATATTCACAATCGCATGCAGGATTGGGAGCGGTGCCTCAACATCAGCCTCCAAATGATCGAGGCGCAGCCGGAGATGCCGCAAGGCTGGATCAACCACGGCAACGCGCTCTTTTATCTCGAGCGATTCGAGGAAGCCTTCAACCTACTCGTGCCGATGCTCAAACGCTTTCCGCACGACGAGGCGATCCCGTACAACCTCGCCTGTTACAAATGCCAAAGTGGCGCCATTCAGGAAGCCCGCGAATGGCTCGAGTGCGCCCTTAAAGTCGGCGACTCCAAGCGCGTCAAAAATATGGCCGTCAACGATCCCGATCTCACGCCGCTGTGGGAGCACGGAGTGAAGATCAAATAAACGCCGCCGATTGACACCCTCGCGCGGTCTCATTACCCTCGCCCTATGGAGCAGGAGCAATCACCCAATGTGCCGAAGGCGCGCAAACTGGGCATTCTGATTTCCGTTGCGCCCACGCACACCAGCTTTCACCACGGCCTCCGCCTCGCCGCCGCCGCACTCACCGCCAAAGACGAAGTCTACCTCTACTGCCTCGACGACGCCGTGGCGGGCGTGGAAGATCAACGCGTCCAAACCCTGCGCGGCCACGGCCTCCGCCTCTTCGCCTGCGCCTACGCCTGCCAACGGCGAAAAATCGTCCCCGGCGAAAACGCATTGTACGGCGGCCTCACATTGCTCAACGACGTGATGTCCGCCACCGATCGCTTTGTCAGTTTCAACTAAATTAGTTTGATGGAAACCCTCGCCGACAAACTGCAAGTCGACCTCAAGCCCAAGCGCAAGGTGCTCATCATCATCGATGCTGATCCCCGCACCAACCCGCGCGCTGCCGAGGCCGTGCGTTTGGCAGGCGGCGTGTGTGTGTGGGAACAGGTGGAAGTAAGCGTCGTGCTGCACCACGCCGCCGCTCACGCACTCAGCGAAGCTGCGGCGGATTTGCCCGATAGCAAAATGTACAAACAATTCCTCCCGATGGTTCGCGAAAAAGGCGGGCGCGTGTACGTGATGCCCGATGAAAAAACAATGGAAGCCCTCGACGCCGAAGTGATTTTGAAAAACCACCTCAAAGAACCCGCCCTCGCCGAACTGACCGCCGAAGCGGAAATGGTAATGAGATTCTGAAATGGCCCGCATCATCCACATCCTCACCCGCGAAGACGATCCGTTGCCCGCCGGCATCATCGCCGCCCAGGAAACCATCGGCCACGAAACCCGCATCATCGACCTCACCGAAGTGGACCCCAACGGCGACTACTCAATCCTGCTCGAAGAAATTTTCGCCGCCGATTCCGTGCAGGTTTGGTGAGTAATGCCGATTGACTTTTGGGCCTCAAATGAATAGCCTCCCGCAACTCGTGGATGACCCGCGGGCGGGAGAAAAAAATTATGGCTTACGTTGTTACAGGTGCCTGTGTCGATTGCGTTTACACGAGCTGCGTGGATGAATGTCCCGTGGCCGCCTTTCATGAAGCGCCCGACAAACTGTTGATCAATCCCGAGACCTGCATTGACTGCGATGCGTGCGTCGCTGCGTGCCCCGTCGAAGCCATCCACGCCGAAGACGATGTACCCGAAGATCAACAGGAATGGATCGCCATCAATCTGACCGCCGAAGAATTCCCAGTCATCGAAGCCGCCAAAGATGCCCTCAAAGGCCCCAAGTGTGTGAACCCCAACGCGGCTTAATTTAGCCGCGCTTCAACTTTTTCAGTTCGCCAATCTGGCCAAACTTCCGAGGATTGCCTCGGCGGCGGCGCGTGGGTTTTTGGCGGCGCAGATGGGTCTTCCGATGACTAGCCAACTGGCTCCGGCTTCGATGGCCTCGGCGGGGGTCATTATTCTTTTTTGGTCGCCGGTGTCGGTGCCGGCGGGGCGGATGCCGGGGGTGATGAGCTGTATGTCGTCGGGGAGGATTTTTCGTAGGGGGGCGATTTCCATTGGGGAACAGACGAGGCCTTTGAGGCCGGCGGCGGTGGCGAGGGTGGCGAGGTGTTGGACTTGGTCGGCGGGTTTTTTTTGGATGCCGAGTTCTTCCAAATCACTTTTGTCCATGCTGGTGAGGACGGTGACGCCGAGGATGAGGGGGGTGTTGGCCGCTTCATCGGCGGCGGCTTGGGCGGCGCGGAGCATTTGGGTT
>CAUZWB010000389.1:0-3044 GCA_963583525.1 Verrucomicrobiia bacterium
ATGGTTGTGAATGCCGAGAGCATTTCGCCAAAAGACCGCAATTTTTTTGAGACGCAAATTCGGCCGGTGTTGGTTAAACAGTGTTTGGAATGCCACTCGGCGAAAACAAACAACACGGTGAAGCTCGATGCGCCGTTGGCGGTCGCCGAGGCGGCAGCGATTGTGGCGATGCTGCGCGCGGCGGAAAAGAAACCGCACCACAAACCGCTGGCCGAACAAGTGATTCGTGACTTCGAGCGCTGGATAAAACTCGGTGCGCCGTGGCCAGTCGCGGCAGATCCGCAGACCAACGATTCGCTTTGGGCGTTCCAGCCGATCTCCCAACCGATTATCCCCCGCGTTGAAAATTCCCGCTGGACGCGTGATCCGCTGGATCGGTTTGTGCTCGCGAGGTTGACGCAGGAGAAACTAAAGCCCGCGGACGACGCCACGCCGACGGTGCTGATTCGGCGAATGTATGTTGACCTCACCGGTTTGCCGCCGACAGTTGAGGCGGTGGAAGCGTTCCGAAAAGAGTGCGCGGATGATCGCCCGAAGGCAGTCGAAAAACTGGTCGATCAACTGCTCGCTTCGCCGCATTTTGGCGAGCGTTGGGGGCGGCATTGGCTGGATTTGGCGCGCTTTGGCGAATCCAACGGCAACGACGGCCTTGGCCGCAACGCCTCTTTCCCGCACGCATGGCGCTATCGCGATTACGTGATCGAGGCGTTCAACCGCGACACACCATACGATCGTTTTCTCACCGAACAAATTGCCGGAGATTTATTGCCGGCCAAGAGCGAACCCGAGCGCGACCGCAACCTCGTGGCCACCGGATTTCTCGCCATCGGATCCAAGCCGGCCAAGGCGATGAATCAAAATTTCGATATGGACGTGGTGGCGGACCAAATCAACGTGGTGAGCACCGCGGTGATGGGCCTCAGCGTGGCGTGCGCGCGCTGCCACGATCACAAACACGACCCCATCCCCACGCGCGATTACTACGCGTTGGCCGGAATCTTCACCAGCACCGAAACCCTCTGGGGCAAAGCCGCCAACGAAAAACTCACCGCACCGGCCACTGCGTTGCATCAGCTTAAAACAATGACGCGCAAGGACGCGAGGCCGGACCCCACATTGGCGGCCACCGCCGGCGTACCGAAATTTGCCGAGAATTATCACACGGCGATTGATGCTCTGAAACCGGAGTTGCACCTGAATTTCCAGTCCGCACCGAAAGGGTTCACGGTGAAACAAGACGTTAAATTTTCCACCGACAACGCCGGCGCTTTTGGCGGGGGTTGGCTCGAGGGGCAGCTCAAAAAAAATGTCGATGCGTACACCGTCTCGTTTTGGTTTCGCAATGATCTCGAGAACAACGCGCGGGCCGTGACGGCCTATCTTTTTTCGCGCGGCCCCAAGGGTGCCAACGGTGCGCCCGGCGATCAGGTGGGCATTGGCGGCAATTACAAAAATAATCCACACGCGGGAAAACTGTTTGTCTTCAATGGCAACGGCGGCGTATCGATCAAAGGCAAAACCATTGTGCCGCCGAACACGTGGAATCATCTGGTATTTGTCCGCGATGGCAAACGTGCAACGCTTTACCTCAACGGAAATGCCGAGTCGGAATTGAAGACGGAAATGCCGGTGACCACTCGGGGAGCGCGCGATATTTTCATTGGCGGTCGCAACGACTATTTCAGCCTCACCCTCGAGGGCAATATGGCGGAGTTTGCGCTGTTCCCACGTGCACTCGACCCCGCGGAGATTTTGCAGTTGCACACCGCATCGGGCCGGCCCAAAGGCAGTGGCAAAAAATTTGCGCCGCAAAAATCGCCCAAGCCCGCGCCGGGCAATCTGGCCATGGGCGTACGCGAGGGCAAAAAACCAGCCGATGCCAAGATCAACAAGAACGGTGAATCTAACAAGCTCGGCGAGGCCGTCCCGCGCGGGTTTCTCTCAGCCACGAAAATGGCCGACGCGGTGAGCATTGACTCCAAACAAAGCGGCCGCCGACAACTCGCGCAGTGGCTCACGCATCCGTCGCATCCACTCACCGCACGCGTGATGGTCAACCGCGTTTGGCTGCACCTCTTCGGCCGGGCAATTGTTGACACGCCCGATGACTTTGGCGTGTACGGCGCGCGCCCAACACATCCGGAATTGCTCGATCATTTGGCGCAGCGGTTCATAGCCGAAAAGTGGTCCGTCAAAAAACTCATCCGCGCTATCGTCCTCAGCCGCACCTACCAACTCGGCAGCCAACCCACCGCCGCGCAGGTGCGGGCCGATCCCGACAACCGGTGGCTCGCGCGCCACCACCGCCGCCGGCTCGATGCCGAAAGCGTGCGCGACAGCATCCTCGCCGCCAGCGGCCAGCTGAACCGCGCCCCGCGCCACGGCTCCGATGTCAGCCAGCTCGACGTGCTGATCAACTGGCCTCCCGGCGAATCAGCCGTCATCCATCGCCCCAGCACTCACCGCAGCATTTACCTTTGCCTGCTGCGCCACGCACCGCCGCCGGAGCTGTCTGCCTTCGATCTGCCCACCGGCGTGAAACCTATGGGCCAACGCCACGTCACCACCGCGCCAACCAGCGCGTTGTATTTGATGAACAACGAGATGGTGGTGAAGCAGTCGCGCCGTTTCGCCGTCCAACTGCTCGACAAGGCCGGAGCCGATCCCGCCAGCCGTGTGCGCTGGGCCTTCCGCCGCGCGCTACAGCGAAATCCCAGCCGGGCTGAAACGCGACGGGTCATTAAACTGGTAAACACTTTGCAAACTGAAACACGCAATCCTGGAAACGAAACGTCAACCTGGGCCACCATTTGCCAAGCGCTACTGACGACCTCGGAGTTTCGGTACATCGATTGATGAACGCACAGCCCACATCCGTTTCGCGCCGTG
Organism: Verrucomicrobiia bacterium; assembly: GCA_963583525.1. Taxonomy (GTDB): domain Bacteria; phylum Verrucomicrobiota; class Verrucomicrobiia; order Limisphaerales; family UBA1100; genus JACNJL01. The sequence continues at coordinate 2,890 of CAUZWB010000389.1, forward strand.
ATATGCTTCGGCAGGCCTCGTGTGGTTTTGGCTACCTCGCGATGTCGGCCTTGTTGGCGGAAGCCGCAAAACCGCTCGCGCCCAAGCCACCGCCGCTGCCCGCTCGCGCCAAGCGCGTGATTTTTCTTTGCATGTCCGGTGGCCCAGCGCACATG
>CAUZWB010000390.1:0-3020 GCA_963583525.1 Verrucomicrobiia bacterium
AAATCCACGTCACCAGCGCCCTCAAACAAGTTCAACGGCACGACAAAAACATCATTGCCATCCTGCCGCCCGGAGTGGAAACCGACAACCCCGAGTATGTGATGATCGGCGCGCACTACGATCATCTCGGCTACAACGATGGCTCCATCAATCCCAAAGGCGGCAACCCCGGCCGCATCCATAATGGCGCAGACGACAACGGGTCCGGCACAGTCACGCTGCTCGAATTGGCCGCGTGGCTCGCGGAGGAACGCAAAAAACATCCGGAAAAATTCAAGCGAGGCATCCTCTTTTGTTGGTGGACTGGCGAAGAGCTTGGCCTCATCGGCTCCGCTCAATATGCAAAAAATCCGATCATTCCATTCAAGCAGGTCTCGGCATACGTTAATCTAGATATGGTAGGTCGTTTGAAAAACAACAAACTCATCGTTCAAGGATTGGGCACCTCCAGTGTTTGGAAAAAACTCATTGAGAAACGGAACGTTTCCGCCGGCTTCGGCCTTAAGCTGGAAAATGCCCCGCCACGCAATACCGACACTGGATCCATCGACCCCAAAGGCGTTCCCTCCCTCGCTATCTTCACTGGACTACACAAGGATTACCACAAGCCCACCGACGATCCGGCCACGCTCAATTACGAAGGCATGGAGCGCATCGCGCAATTCACCGGTCACCTGCTGCTCGATCTTGCCGGTGATATGAAACGCCCCGACTACATTAAAGTGAAACGCAGCGCCGCTCCCGCTCGCGGAAATATGAGCGCCTACACCGGCGTCATCCCCGATTACTCCTCCGATGTGGAGGGTTTGCTCATTACCGACGTTGGCGCCGGAGGCCCCGCTGCTAAAGCTGGCATCAAAGCTGGAGACATCGTCATCAAATTTGATGGCAAAGTCATTAAAAATATCTACGACTACACCGCCGTCCTTGGCGCGATCAAGGTTGGCAAGGCAACCAAAATTACCGTCCTCCGCGCCAAGAAAAAAGTCGAATTGAATATCACCCCCACTCGTCGCAAGTAATACTCAAAACCCCTGAACAAACTCATTCAAAAGATCATGAAAACTACTCCCACTATTGACGCTCTCGATTGCTGTGAAACCTCACGGCGCGAATTCCTTCAAGCCGCCGGTGCCGGCATGGCATTAGCTGCCACGGCTCCGATGGCCCATGCATTGGCCAAGAAACCATCTACGCCGGAGACCTTAACCACACAACTTTACAAATCGCTCAATGAGAAACAGCGCAAGTCGATTTGTTTCGCGTGGGATCATCCGCTGCGTAATCGTGTGGAGAATAATTGGCACATCCAGAAAAAGCTCGCGGTGGGCGATATGGAGGACGACCAAGTCGATTTGGTGAAACAAATCTTCAACGGCCTTCACAGCGACGAATATCGCAAGGTCGTTTACGACCAAGTGGTGGAGGATTCGCCGGGCGGATTTGATGACAGCGCGATCGCGATTTTTGGCAAGCCGGGCTCGGGCAAGTTTGAGTTGGTCTTTACTGGCCGCCACGTCACGCGGCGGTGCGATGGCGACTCGCTCGAGGGCACGGCATTCGGCGGCCCAATCTTTTACGGGCACGCCGCCGATGGCTTCAATGAAAAGGCTGACCACAAAGGTAACGCTTATTGGTTCCAAGCCAAGCGGCCGAATGAACTTTTTCAAGCGCTGGACGGCAAGCAACGCAAGGCAGCGCTGCTCGGCAAATCGCGCGGCGAAAAGGGCACCAGCACGGTCAAGCTCACCGGCAAAAAAGAAGGACTCCCCGGCCTTCGTACCGCCGATATGAGCAAGGATCAACAGGGTCTCATGCGCTCGGTGATGAAAGATATGCTCGCGCCTTTTCGCGCAAAGGATGCGGCGGAGTCAATCAAGCTTATTGAGAAAAACGGGTTCGATAATCTGCACATCGCTTTTTACAAAAATGAAAATATTGGCAAGGACGAAGTGTGGGATGTTTGGCAAGTCGAAGGCCCGGCGATGCTCTGGTATTTTCGCGGCAAACCGCACGTGCACACTTGGCTCCACATTCGTGACAAGGCATAAACACTCCCGTCATTTACCAGCGGAACGTTCAGCCTTGAATTATTGTCATAAACTCCGACACTGCTGGCGGATGAAATGGGTATTTATCATAGCGTTGTTTCCGCTCGTTGCGGCGGCGGATTCCTACTCCGAAAAAATACTGGCGGACAAGCCAGCGGCGTATTGGCGTTTCGGAGAGGCAGTCGATTTGCCGGTGAAATCTTCGGTCGGAAAATTAAATGCAACGCTGTCGGCTCAACATTCCTCAGGACCGCGCCCGATTTTTTATCCTGATTTCTCCGAAGATAACCGAGCACTTCAACTGGCGGCAGATGGTGCCTTTGTGCGGGTGATTGATCCGGGTAAAGCAAGCGCGTTGGATTTCACAAAGGGCGATTCAATTACGCTGGAGGCGTGGGTCTCTCCGGATGCGCTGGCGAGCGGGCGGATGATGTACGTCATCGGCAAGGGGCGCACCGGTCAGAAAGGCTTTGCGACTAACAATCAAAACTACGCGCTACGGCTGGTGGGTGTGAAGGGCGGCACCGGGCTTTCGTTCTTATTTCGTGACGCAACAAATTCGGGCGAGAGTTCATGGCATCGATGGACTTCGGCTGACACACTGAGCGATAGCGGTGATTGGCATCACATTGCGGTGACCTATTCCTTCGGCAAGGGCAACAGCATTCGCGGTTACCTCGATGGTAAGCCAACCGTGGGCACCTGGGATATGGGCGGCCAGACGGATCTCGCACCGTTCGTGGATGACGACGAGCTGAGAATCGGTGCGTCAGCGCCGGGGCCAACGGGAATTCCATTTGTGGGGCGGCTCGATGAGGTTGCGATTTATCGACAGGCGCTTTCGCCGCAACGCATCGCGAGCCGCTTCAACAGTGCGCGGCGCGAGTTCGTGCTCAAGCGGGAAGACGTGCCGACTGACAAAGTAGCCATCACAATCCACGAAAATGTTGGCAGTGATTGGGATTACGC
>CAUZWB010000391.1:0-3018 GCA_963583525.1 Verrucomicrobiia bacterium
TTATCGCAAACAAGTACTCGCATCGGCGGCGCAGTCTACGGACGGCCCGCGGGAGTGTCAAACCACGCCGCCAACTCTGCGCTTAACCGCTCCACCGGCAGTCCCACCACGTTGGTAAATGAGCCGTGCAGCGCCTCCACAATCCATTCGCCTTTGAGTTGCAGCGCATACGCGCCGGCTTTATCGAGCACCGGCACCGCGCGAAGATAGGCGTTGATTTGTTTGAGCGACAACTCGCGGAACGTCACACGCGTGGTCACGGAAAAAACTTTCTTTCGGCCGCCACACACCAGCGCGCAAGCCGTCGTCACTTGATGCATCCGCCCGCTCAACCGCCCAAGCATCCGCCGCGCCTCAGCGAGGTTCGCCGGTTTGCCAAGCAAATCATCACCCAAATGCACCAGCGTATCCGCACCAAGCACCGTTAGTTTGGGGAACTTAATAGCCACCGCCGCCGCCTTGGCCAAGGCATTGCGTTTGCAAATAGCCCGCGCCGCGCGACCCGCGCCGTGTTCCTCAACCACCGCCGCCGTCACCACCCGAAAGCGCACGCCCATTTGCTTCAGCAACTCCTGCCGACGCGGCGATTGCGATGCCAGGATAATCTTCAAGCCAACGCCTCCCGAAATTTTGTAAGTTTCATTTCAAAATCCGCTTCCGCCAAAACCGGCTCCATTCCCGCAGCATCCGCAAACTCCATCGGCGGCTCCAGCTCCACCCACGATTTACAGCCGCCGTAGCTCTCCAGCATCGGCAACTCCACCGCCGCGGCCAAGCGCCGCACCCGCACGGCCATCGCGTAAATGCCCGCATCGCGTCCCCAATCAAAACGCTCGGCGATAATTTCCTCGCGCCAAATATGTTGCCCCGCCAGCCGTTGCGCCTGCGCGAGCGAATCCAACCGGCACGCCTCAATCACCTCCGCGCAAAACTCAATCCGCAACAAATCATCCGGCGGCCACTCATAATCCTTAAACCCCGCCCGCGCTTCCTCAACCACCCCCTCGGTCTGTTGATGAAACCGCGTGGGAAAAAGCCAAAAATTTTCATGCTCGGCGCGGAACCCACCGCGCCCCTCGGCAATGCCCCCCTTGCGCAAAATCACAATCTGCCCCCCACGCCCCAGCGCCTCGACGACCACCGCCCATTCTTTAAAAGCAATTTGCACGGGCGCAGTGTATTTATCCGCACGCAAAAGTCGAGCTAGGTGAAGCTTGCTTTTGATGACTGTTTTCACTATACAACCGCCCAGACAAAACGTCTGGCCCCATGACTTCAAAACCTGCTTCTGCGGAACCGCTTTCGAGCGGCTTGAACTTTAAACTCTCCACCATGATGTTCCTCCAGTACGCCATCTGGGGAGCTTGGCTGCCGCTTTTGTGGCCGTACTTGAGTGGTCACCGGGGATTTTCACCGGCACAAATTGGGGACATGTTTGCAGTGGGCGCGATCGGAGCGATTGTGGCGCCATTCATTGCCGGGCAAATTGCTGACCGCTGGTTTAACACAGAAAAATTTCTTGGCATCAGCCACATCCTTGGCGGCATTCTCGTTTGGCAATTGGCCTCGATTGACACTTACAAGGGGTTCCTCGCCTTTTCATTGATTTATTCGTTGATTTATTCCCCAACTCTGGCGCTGACCAATTCTCTATCCTTCCACCACCTGCCCGACCGCGACCGCGATTTTGGAAAAATCCGTGTTTGGGGAACCGTGGGCTGGATCGCTGTTGGAATCGGCATCGGCCAATGGTTGTTGCACCACCACACTCCGGCTACCGGCGATGCCGTCGCCGTAACAGCCGCCCAAGCGGCCGGCATGGCGGACGCATTCAAACTGAGCGGAATACTGGGCGTGCTCATGGGCATCTTCTGCTTCTTCCTGCCCCCCACCCCACCGGCCAAGGAGGAGAAAAAAAGCGCCATTGGAAATGCACTCGGCGCTGTCAAAAAACAGCCCCTGCTCACCCTGTTTCTCATCGCCGTGCCGGTGAGCTGCATCCACCAGTTTTATTTTGTACACACCGCCCCCTTCCTCGGCCAATTCCAAAACCAAGCGGAAGGGTTTATCAACCAAGTCAACAAGATCGTCGGCGTCGGCGGCGGCGGACTGATGACCATCGGGCAAATGATGGAGATCGGCGTGCTGGCGTTCATCCCGCTGTTCGCCAAGCGCTGCACTCGCAAGACGCTGCTGTGCATCGGGCTTGCTGCTTACACACTACGAATGGTCCTCTTTACCTACGGCCCCAGCCTTCCGGCGTCGCTCCAACTGCCGGCCATTATCCTCGGCGTTTCGATGCACGGATTTTGTTTCGGCTGCTTCATCTTCGTGGCATTCATGGTGGTGGATGAAGAATGCTCAACCGATGTACGGGCCAGCGCCCAAAGCTTATTCAACCTCGTGATCGTCGGCATCGGCATCATCGTCGGCAGTAAAATTGCCGGTTCGGTGGCCGAATGGGCCACAGGTGCGGATGAAGCCATGGATTACACCAAGCTCTTCAGCGTGCCAATGTGGGCAGCACTCGCCTGTTTGATTTTGATGCTTTTGTTTTACCCAAACAGAAAATCCGCCCTAGCGGAGGGCGACTTGGAGCTGACCGATAGAGACAATTCAGACGAAAGTTGAGAAAACGCTTGCAGAGATGAAATAGACCGGTATGTTCCCCGCGCGGGATAGAGCAGCCCGGTAGCTCGTCAGGCTCATAACCTGGAGGTCGATGGTTCAAATCCATCTCCCGCAACCAAAAAACCCCAGCCTTTGGCTGGGGTTTTTTGGTGTAAGTGGGGGATAGTGAGTAGGAAGTAGTGGGAGGTGCACATCGGAAATCGTCCCGGCAGGGACGAAACGAAAGCCCCAGAGGGACTCTTCATACAATCGCCGCTGATTTCCCCAGCGATAAATCGCTGGGCTATTTTTATTTGGCCCTCCGGGCCACAAACCCCTACTCCCTACTCCCTACTCCCTACTCCCTACTCCCTACTCCCTACTCCCTACTCCCTACCCACCACTCAC
>CAUZWB010000392.1:0-3012 GCA_963583525.1 Verrucomicrobiia bacterium
GTTCAATCTCCTCCTCATCGCGTTTGAGCTTCACCTTCACTTTGTCTTTCGGCTTGTGGGCGCGGATGGCAACGATGAGGTCGTTGTAGCTTTTCACTTTTTTCTCACCCATTTGCAGAATAATATCACCGGCTTTGATTCCCGCCTTGGCTGAGGGGCCGTCTTTGGTCACGCCTTGGATGAGGGCTTCGCGTATGCGGTTGCCGCCGCTGATGCCCATGAACGCCGTGGCGGGGCCGTCGCCAATTTTGTCGGTCTCGACGATGGCGTACACGATGTCCGGATTTTTTTCGTAGTACGAAATGCCCACACGCCCGAGCGGCCGCGTGGGGAGGCCGGTTTGCAGCCTCTTCCAATTCGCGCCGGCGTCGGTGGTTTTGTAAATGCCGCTGCCGGGGCCCCAACGCTTTGCGGGGTCGTTGCTGTCGAAGCCATCCCGCTCGCGTTCGTACATCGCCACGATGAGGGTGTCGGGTTTGGTGGGATGCATCTTTACTTCCACGCAGCCGGTTTTGTCATCCACGTGTAAAATCTTTTTCCACGTTTTGCCGCCATCGATGGTTTTGTATAAACCGCGTTCCTCATTCGGCCCCCACAAACGGCCCAACGCGCCCACGTAAACGATGTCCGGATTCTTCGGATGAATCGCGATGCGGCCAATTTGAAACGATTTTTTCAAACCCATATTGGCCCACGTTTTGCCGGCGTCGGTGGATTTGTAAACGCCATCGCCCCAGCTCACGGAGTTGCGGGCGTTGTGTTCGCCGGTGCCCACCCAGATGATTTTTGGATCACTGCGCGACACCGCCACATCGCCGATGGACACCGCCGTTTGCTTTTCAAAAATCGGCGTGAAGGTCGTGCCATTGTTGGTGGTTTTGAACAGCCCGCCCGAAGCGGTCGCCAAATAAAACGTAAACGGATCGTCCGGCAGCACTTCCAAATCCACAATCCGCCCGCCCATACTCGCCGGACCAATCGACCGCCATTGCATTTGCGACACCCACGCGTCATCAAATTTAACCGGCGCAAGCACCTCGGGGGCATCGGTTTTATTTTCCTCCTGCGCCATCGCGGCACAGGCCAACAGTGGCAGCATCAGCCATGCTTTACTTTGCATGCGGTGAGTGTAGCATCCGCCTCCGAGGGGGCAAAATAAAAAGAGCCGAACCTGCTCCCCGCCCCGCGCCAAAATGAGCAACCGACTACAAAAATACATTGCAATCTTTTTTGGGATCTCAACCTTGACGATAGTTGTGTGGACACAGCGCGAAGCGATCCAAGAATTGGCCAATCCGGAGGCTCCCGCAAAACAATCCAATGATTTGGATGAACGCGCGGAGCAACTGCTTGCGCAAGAGGAGACGCTGGCCCGGCAATTTTTCCGCCCACACATTGCCTGAAGCCGACCGCGGGCGATAAGATTACACTGGACGCCGCGGACTTTGACAGCGATCAGGATATTGACCTTGCTCTCGGCGCGTACAACACGCCTCAACGGCAAATTCCAGACGCCCTTCAAAAACGCTAGACCGAAAAACCAACCGCTATCTTGATCATGAAATATCTCACGAAATAGACCACATATGAGGCAGCTTGCCATTACTGATGGATTTATTGCGTGCGATATTTCCGGCGGTAGGCAAGCGGTGTCATGCCGACGACTTTCTTGAAACGTTTCGTGCAGTGGCTTTGATCGTAAAAGCCGGAACTCATTGCAATCTCTCCGATAGACTGATCGGTTGTTGTGAGCAGCCGTTGAACTTTCTGCACGCGAAGCGAAAGAATATACTCCATAGGCGACAAGCGGAGGAGCTGGCGGAACCGTCGATTAAAATGCGGCACAGAAATCCCAGCGATCTTTGCCAATCGTTCGACGGTGATCTCATCAACGAAGTGCGTTTCGATAAAACCCATGACGCGCTGCAATTCCAAGAAGCGATTACGCCGAGCTCCGGTCGCTGAGATGGGGAGCATCAAGCCGATGAGCCCCACAACCTTCCCTCTCACGTCAAAGAGCGGTGCCTTATTGGAAAGAACCCAGCGAGGTGTACCGCAGATATGCGGCACCAACCAAACTTCGTTTACCACCGGCTTCGTTGATTCCATAACGACCCGATCCTCACTCGCGTAGGCGTCTGCCAACAAGGCAGGAAAAAAATCGCGGTTGCGCCGGCCGATTAATTCTTCTTCCCGAGATAGCCCATAGTTTTCCAACGTAACTGCATTAACGTACACATAACGATTTTCAAAATCTTTTACAAATAGGGATGCTTCAGGGACTTGAGCCATGATGTTCACCATCGGTTCAATCGCAGGATTGCGGGCAAAAAAGCGCGCTTGAAACGATCGCACGAAATTGACATCCATGATCGGATTGTACCAAAATTAATCTAGGTTTTACAAGACTCAAAAAGACTCCGGTGATACTTTCTAGCCTGTCAGTACGACTGAATATGCGTTGCCATGGCGTTGTCTGATGAGTAGAATTACAAGCAGATGATAAAAATTTTCTTCACATTCCTGGCCGTTTTTGCGGCGGTTTCTTCCATAAACGCCGCAACGCCCGCTGATGGCACCAAGCCGGTCAGTTATTTCAATCAAATCCGCCCCATCCTGCAGGCCAATTGCCAGGGCTGCCATCAACCGGCCAAAGCCAAGGGCGGGTATGTGATGACGGATTTTGCCGGTCTATTCAAGGGCGGCGATAACGAAGGCGCGGCGATCGTTCCAGGCAAGCCGATGGACAGCGCGATGCTGGCGCTCATCACTCCCGACAAAGACGGCGAATCGGATATGCCTAAGGGCAAAAATCCGCTGCACAGCGCCGAAATCGAACTGATCAAAAAATGGATCACCGAGGGCGCGAAAGACGATACGCCCACCAGCGCCCAACGCAAAGTCGATGCCGAGCACCCACCGTTGTACACACTGCCGCCGGTCATCACTTCGCTGGATTATTCGCCCGACGGCACACTGCTCGCGGTGGCCGGTTTTCACGAAGTGCTGCTG